>JAYTAU010000310.1:0-4262 GCA_043737375.1 Planctomycetia bacterium | reverse complement strand
TGCATCCGGCTATCGGCAGTTCCATTGAACTTTACCTGCGCTTGAGACATCGTAACCCGGCAACTTTTGCAGGTTACTTCGACGTTGGCGACTTTCAGCTTGTCAGCGCCTCTCCCGAGCGTTGTCTATGCGTCGTCGACGGTCAGGTCGAAGCACGTCCGATCAAAGGGACACGACGGCGCACGCCGTGGCCCGAGTCGGATCTGTTTGCCGGCGACGACCTGTTGCAAAGCGAGAAAGACCGCGCCGAAAATGTGATGATTGTCGATTTGCTGCGTAACGATCTGTCGCGTGTCTGCCGTGCGGATTCCGTACGTGTGACCGATCTCTGTAAACTTGAAACGTATGAGTTCGTACAGCATCTGGTCTCGGTGATTCGTGGCGAGTTGCAGCCGGGGCGCAGCGCGCTCGATCTGCTTGCCGCAACGTTTCCCGGAGGCTCGATTACCGGCGCGCCCAAAGTGCGGGCTATGCAAATCATCGCCGGGCTCGAACCAACCGCGCGCGGAGCATACTGCGGCTGCTTGGCTTATATTGGTTTTGACGGCACCATGGATTCCAGTATTTTGATACGCACCATCACCGCGGGTCGAGGCTGGTGGCAGCTTCCGGTTGGAGGCGGCATCGTGGCGCAGAGCGTGCCCGAGCGCGAATATGAAGAGACCTGGCATAAGGCCGAAGGGATGCTGCGTGCGTTAGCATGAGAGGCGTGAGGCAAGCGGTGAGCAGCGAGGGGTGAGGGATGTGAGGCTGGAGGCTAGAGACTGGGGCTCGGGGCTTGAATGTCGATACTCCTTGTCCCCTTTGCAACGCAAGTATATATCCGTCTATATCCTGAGTCCTGAATTTTTTCCCCGACTCCCGCTCCCTGACTCCCGACCCCTCCCCTTGATTCTGCTGATCGATAATTACGACAGTTTCGTCTTCAACCTGGCACGTTATTTCGAGCGTCTCGGCCGGCGGACGCTTGTCGTGCGCAATGATCAAGTCGATGTCGCTGCTGTAAAAAGCTTAAAGCCCGTAGCCATCGTCTTATCGCCTGGACCTTGTACCCCGACCGACGCAGGTTGTTCGATCGAGTTAGTAAATCAACTCCACGATTCAATTCCGATGTTGGGCGTTTGCTTAGGACATCAAACTATCGCGGCGGCGCTAGGTGGGACCATCATTCGCGCGCCGCAACCGATGCACGGTCGCGCGTCAACGGTCGCGCATTGCGGGGAGCGACTGTTTGCAGGCATTGCGAATCCAATGTTGGCGTGTCGCTATCACTCGTTGATTGTCGAAGCCGGCTCGCTGCCCGACGTGTTAACCGTGACGGCCACCACCAATGACGGCGTGATCATGGCGTTCGAGCATCGGACGCGGCCGGTATTCGGAGTGCAGTTTCATCCTGAGTCGGTATTGACCGACCAGGGTTATTTGTTGCTGGCCAATTTTTTACGATTGGCTTCGATTGATGCTGCGGATGTGCGTGGATTGAGCGAAAGCGAGCTGCCCGGCGGGGACGCTATTTATGAAGGACCACGAAGTCCAGTGACTTTTTGAAACTCCTGACAAGACCATTCTTCCACCCATCAAATGTGTGCCACTGGCTCTGCCAGTGCTTCGAAGATTGGTAAAGGTAGGGTTTCTTAGCAGTAGAACTTATCATGATCCTAGAAGGCATCGTCACTACCAAGAACGAGGACGGCTCGACGAACATCGCGCCGATGGGTCCGCGCGTCGACACGACGATGAATCGATTGTTGCTGCGGCCGTATCAGACTTCGACGACGTATCGCAACATAAAGCGCAATGGGCACGGTGTGTTTCATGTGACCGATGACTGTTTGCTAATGGCACAAACGGCGATTGGTCAGCCCGATCCGCCGCCGGTTACTCGACCATTCGCCGGATTCGACGGCGAAATCCTTGTCGATGCTTGCCGCTGGTATGCATTCGAAGTGGAATCGCTCAACGACACCGATCAACGAACCGAGATCACGGCGCGGGTCGTCGAGCGCGGTGTACAGCGCGAGTTCTTCGGCTTCAATCGTGCGAAGCATGCCGTGCTGGAAGCCGCGATCCTGGCAACACGATTGCAACTACTTCCGCGAGATCAAGTAATTGCCGACTTCGAGCGGCTGCGACCCGCCGTCGAAAAAACCGGCGGTGTGCAAGAGCTAGCGGCATTTGCGCTGCTCGAATGGTACATTCGCAACAGTTAGCCGCAGAGATAATAACCCCGGACATATCTGCCGCAGACCACCACCAACTTTATTTCTTCGTCCGATTCGCGTTCATTTGTGTCCATTCGCGGCCAATTCCCTTGCGACTTGTTGGTTCAATCTCGATGAGCGATATACAGAACAACTCGGTTACCGTAACGGCACCCAGCCGGCTGCATTTCGGCATGTTCTCGTTTGGCCAGCCGCATGTCAGGCGGTTCGGAGGCGTGGGGGCGATGATCGATACTCCTGGATTGCGTTTGTCCATCGAGCCTGCCATGCAGTTCTGCGCTGTCGGCACTTTGGCGCATCGAGTTTCGCAAATAGCGCTCAATGTCTTTGCGCGAATTCAGCCCGAGTTAGATGAACATTCGGTGCATCTCAGCAGTCAGCCACCTTGTAGAATTATCGTGGAGCAAGCCGCGCGTGAACACACGGGCCTAGGCGTCGGTACTCAGCTCAGTCTTTCGATTGCTGCGGGGTTGCGGGCGTTTTTTAGTCTTCCGCCGATGGCAGCGTCGGCCCTGGCCAAACTAACGGGCCGCTGCGAACGATCGGCCGTCGGTACCTATGGCTTCGAGCAAGGAGGGTTAATCGTCGAAGCGGGGCAGCGAAGCCACAACCGACCGATTGCAGACGAACCTGCCACTGACGGAAACAAAACACGCCCAAACTCTAGCGAAGGCAACTCGCCATTAATTGCGCGCGTTGCGTTACCGGAGTCTTGGCGTTTCGTGCTGTTCATCCGCCGCGAGTTGACCGGGCTGTCGGGCGATGCCGAGCGGCAGGCCTTTGCAAAGCTACCGCCGGTGCCGGTTGAAATCACCGAGCGCCTCACCCGACTCGCCGCGCTGGACCTGATTCCGGCTGCCGTCGAACAGGATTTTGCACGGTTTGGAACCGCGTTATTCGAGTACGGATTGTTGGCGGGCGAGTGCTTCGCGAGTCAACAATGCGGTGCATTTACCAACCACGAGACGGCCGCGCTCGTAACACGACTGCGGCAGCAGGGCGTCAATGGCGTAGGACAAACCTCTTGGGGACCGACGGTGTTCGCTTTGCTCGATAGTTGCGAACAGGCTGCCGATCTGATCGACCATTTAGACTCTGACCTGACCCATCGCTATGAGGTCATCGTTGCCTCGCCCGCGAAACATGGCGCCCGGGTGCAATGCCGAGTCAATCGCACGTAGAAGGTACGCGATCGACAAAGTCGTTGGTGTTTCCCGGAACCGATGGCAATTGGTCTGCAAAAAAACCGCCAAACGCTTGCGTCGAGTTTCGATTGCTGCGATTCTGGCAGTTTCCATTCTTTCCTTTCGCCGAGTTCGACCGCATGTCGACAGAATCGCCGTCCCATCCGCGACCAACCGACCCTGCGGCCTTCGTTGCCCCGCATCCCGGTACGCAGCAAATGCCGCAATGGGATACCGGCGAACTGCCCGACGCTCCAAAATTTACTTGGCGCAATTGGGCACTGCTGTTGGGGCCGGGCCTGGTGATGGGAGGAGCGGCGATCGGCGGCGGCGAATGGATCACCGGGCCGGCGGTTACCGCGCGTTACGGCGGCGCGTTGATGTGGCTGGCGACGCTGAGCATTTTGTTTCAGGTGATTTACAACCTCGAAATCAGTCGTTACACGCTGTATACCGGGGAGCCGATTTTCACCGGTAAGTTTCGGTTGCTGCCGAGCCCCCGGTTTTGGCTGTGTGCTTATCTGATTTTGGATTTTGGATCGTTTATTCCCTATCTGGCCGCCAGTGCCGCTACTCCCTTGGCGGCGATGATCATCGGGCGCATTCCTAGCAAGGAAAGCACCGAGGTCATTCAACTGCTCGGATTTAGCGTCTCAGAAAAGACATTTTTTTTCTTGTGCACGTACGTCGCTTTTATGATGGCCGTGGTGCCGCTGGTCTTCGGCGGCAAGGTTTACAACTCGCTCAAAGCAATCATGACCGTCAAGATTGCCTACGTTCTGATTTTCTTGACTTTTCTGGCTGTTTGTTTTTCCACGGTCGATACCTGGAAGGAAATTGGCAAGGGGCTGGTCAG
>JAYTAU010000309.1:0-10462 GCA_043737375.1 Planctomycetia bacterium | reverse complement strand
CAATCGCAACGGCAATCTGTACATTCAGGTCGAGCTGTCCGACCGATCCGGCGCGGTCCGAGGTTTCTTTTGGAACGCCGACGAGGCTGATTTTCGCTCGTTCGAAGATGGCGACTTTGTCCGCGTCGAAGGGACTTCGCAGCTATATCAAGGCTCGATGCAGCTCATTTTGACCAGCATCGGCAAAGCGGGCGACGACGAGATCGATTTCGCTGATTTTAGCTGCCTGACGCCGGCCGATATCGACCGCATGGCCATTCGCGCCGCCGAATTGCTGCGCGGGCTTGACGACCCAGCGCTACGCAACCTGGCCGAATGCTTTTTGTCCGACGACGATCTGATGCAACGATTCACTCGCTCGCCAGCAGGCATTAAGAATCATCATGCTTACCCGGGCGGCCTGCTTGAACACGTGGTCAACTTGATGGAAGTCGCCACGCGGATCGCCGATCGCTATCCGGCATTGAATACCGATCTGCTGCTGATGGGCTGTTTTTTGCACGACCTGGGCAAGATCGAAGAACTGAGCTGCGAGCGCGGTTTTGCTTATACCGACCCTGGCCAATTGCTGGGACACACCGTGCTGGCCGTCGGCATTTTGGACGCTAAGATTCGTCAGGCCGAGGAGCTTTCGGGCGAAGCCATTCCAACGGAAACCATTCTGCGGCTGCAACACATGATCGTCAGCCATCATGGCGAATATGCGTACGGTGCTCCCAAGCTGCCGATGACACTCGAAGCGATTGCTCTGCATCACTTGGATAACCTCGATGCCAAGCTGCATAGTTTCGAGCAACTGATTCACGACGACACGAGTGTCGATAGCTCGTGGACGCAGTTCCACCCCAGTCTGGGACGGAAGCTGTTCAAAGGCTCGCCGGCGAACGTACCGGCAAGACGCTAGTCAAAATTCGTCTTTCAAGAAAGAAGCCTCGCGCAAAGGCGCAGTGGCGCGAAGGAAGAAACGCGATTGTGGATCCATCATCGCTGCATGAGAATGAAATTTCTGGCATCGTGATCGATGCGGCTATGCAGATTCATAAACGACTGGGACCTGGATTACTTGAATCGGTATATGAAGTAATTCTTGCTTATGAGCTACGGAAGCGAGGTCTTCACTGCGAGCGACAGGTACCGGTGCCGATTGTTTATGATTCGATTCGCTTTGACGAGGGTTTTCGAATCGACTTGATGGTAGAGGAAAAGGTAGTCGTCGAACTGAAGTCAATCGAGCAATTAACAGCTACGCATCGTAAAATTGTGCTCACCTATTTGAAGTTGACCGATAAACGCCTGGGTCTCTTAATTAACTTCGGAAGCGAACTGCTAAAGGACGGCATCACCCGATTGGTGAATGGCCTTCATGAATGACTTCTTTCCTTCCTTTGCGCCTTTGCGCGAGGCCAATGCACCTCGCGCAGAGGCGCGGAGGCGCAAAGGAGAAAGAGCAATAGTGGATGCATCTCCGCTGCATGAGAATGAAATTTCTGGCAATGTGATCGATGCAGCGATGCAAATCCACAAACGATTGGGAGGGAAAAGGCTGTAGTCGAACTGAAATCAATCGAGCACTTGACGGCCATCCATCGTAAAAGTTCATACTTAAGTGAAGTTCACCGACAAGCGTCTTGCGGTTTTGATAAACTTTGGAAGCAAACTATTGAAGGACGGCATCACCCGATTGGTGAATGGCCTTCATAAAATGACTTCTTTCCTTCCTTTGCGCCTCTGCGCCTTTGCGCGAGGTTTTGGCTTTTAGGATGAAGTTGAACGGTGCTTAGTCCCGGAACCGCAATACGGACTCAAGGGTATCTCATGCAGACTGAACTCGCCGCCGCGGTGTTGGCTCTTGTCGGCCGCTCGGATTATCGTCCCGTCAAGCCGCGCAGCATCGCCAAGCAGCTCAAACTGCACGAAGACCAACTGCGCGATCTGAAGCGAACCATCAAACAGTTGATGAAGCGAGGTGAGTTGATCTACGGATCGAACCACTTGGTGCTGCCACCGCCTGGCGGAATACCAGGTGTTCCGAGTGAGGACTCGGTTTCTGTAGGGAACGCCCTCCGTGGCGTTCCAGATTCGCTGGGCGACGCTAAAGCAAATTCAGCAGTCGCCGAAAGCAACGCCGATAAACTCGCTCGGCTCGCGGCAAAAACTAAATCGCGAAGCGCCGGTCAATCGCCAAGCGGAAGTCAGCCGCGCACCGGCGACCGCGTCGCCGGCGTCTTCCGCCGTACCATGGCCGGGCACGGCTTCGTGCGCCCCTCTGGCACGCCTCCCGGCACCGATCGCAAATTCGACATCTTCATCTCGGGCGATCGCACCATGGACGCCGCCAGCGGCGACACGGTGCTGGTCCGCTTGAGCAAGCATCGCGACGTGCGGCGCGAAAATCCGCAAGGCGAAGTGATCGAGATTATCGAACGCGATACGCACCAGTTCGTCGGCACCTACTTCGAACAAGCCGGCAATGCGTACGTGCAAGTCGATGGCAAAGTCTTTTCGCGAGCGGTATTGGTCGGCGATCCAGGTGCCAAGAATGCCCAGCCCGACGACAAAGTCGTGTTCGAAATGGTGCGATTCCCCTCGCAATTGCAAGACGGCGAAGGGGTGATCACCGAAGTGCTGGGCCAACGCGGCTCACCCGGCGTCGACACGTTGTCGATCATTCGCGAGTTCAATCTGCCCGAAGCGTTTGCCGAAGACGCGCTCGAAGAAGCCCGCGACCAGGCGCACTCGTTTGATGAAACCATTCGCGGTCATCGCGTCGACCTGACCGGCACGACCATCATCACCATCGACCCGATCGACGCGCGCGACTTCGACGATGCGATCTCGCTAGCGCGCGACGACAAAGGCCATTGGCGACTTGGCGTGCATATCGCCGACGTGTCGCATTTCGTACGGGCTAAGACCGCGCTCGATCGCGAGGCGCACAGTCGCGCGACCAGCGTGTACTTGCCCGACCGCGTGATTCCGATGCTGCCCGAAATTATCTCGAACAACTTGGCCAGCCTGCAGCCCGACCGGGTGCGATACACCAAAACGGTGTTCATCGATCTCAATCCCGAAGGTGTGGTGACAGGTATCGAAGCGTGTGCCGCGGCGATCAAAAGCTGCCGACGGTTCAGTTACGAAGATGTCGACGAATATCTGGCCGATCGGGATGCCTGGCAAAGCAAACTCACGCCGCAGGTACATCTGCTACTGGCCGACATGCACGAGCTGGCCATGCTGATGCGGGCTCGTCGGTTCAAGCGCGGCGCGCTCGAACTCGACATGAAAGAGGTCAAGGTCGATCTCAACAAAGATGGCCAAGTGACCGGCGCGCATGTCAGCGTCAACACCGAGAGCCACCAGATGATCGAAGAGTTCATGCTGGCCGCCAACGAAGCCGTGGCCGAACTCTTAGAGAAAGAAGGCTATCACTTTTTACGGCGCGTGCATGCCGATCCAAACCCCAAGAAACTGCAATCATTGACCGAGTTCGTGGCGGAATTGGGCTTCAAGACCGAAAGCCTGGAAAGCCGTTTCGAGTTGCAGCGATTGCTGAAGCTGGTCAAGGGGCGGCCCGAGCAACATGCAGTCAATTACGCGGTGCTGCGCAGTTTGCAACGCGCCGTCTATAGTCCGGAAGTCGAAGGTCACTACGCCCTGGCCAGCGACACCTATTGCCATTTCACCTCGCCGATTCGACGTTACCCCGATCTGACGGTTCATCGTTTGCTCGAAGCCATTCTGGTCAAGAAGCGTGCGCCCAACGAGCTGTCCGATCTGGTCGTGCTGGGCGAGCATTGTTCCGACCGCGAGCGTCGTGCCGAAGCCGCCGAACGCGAGTTGACCAAGCTCAAGCTGTTGACTTATCTCAGTACGCGCATCGGCCAGGAATTGGAAGCGGTCATCACGGGCGTCGAGGAGTTCGGCTTGTTCGTTCAGGGCGTCGCAATGCCGGCCGAAGGGCTGATTCATATCACCTCGCTGGCCGACGATTACTATCACTACGACAAAAAGGCGCATACGCTCACCGGACGACGCGCGGGCAACGCCTTTCGATTGGGCGACCCGGTCCGCGTGACCGTCGCCCGGGTCGATGTTGATCGACGCGAACTCGACTTCCGACTGGTCGAGCGGATGAAACGACCGGCAGCTCCAGCTAACGGTGAACGAGCTGATAAAGGCGCGGGCGGTAGTGATAATGGGGGTGGCCGACTCGACCGCAGTCCAGGTCGCAAGACCGGCGCGGCGCGCAAAAAGAAAACCGGCTCGTACGGCCCGCCGAAGGGCAAGCGGAAGAAGCGGGGTTAGGGGTTGGGGGTCGGGGGCCGGGGAGTGGACGTGCTAGTGCTGCTTAGCGGTGCGGCCAACGGCCCACCCTCAGTTCGCCGTGCTGTCCAACAGATCAGTCGAATATCTCGCGTTCAAAATAATTTCCAAACCGCTGCGACAGATTTGTTTGACGGCGATATTTCCGTCGCTATATTGGCCAGCGAGCATTGACGATAACTGTCGATTCTGAACAGTATTATTCTTTTCGGCGGAGACGCGATGGCCGAGGCAGCACCGCCGGATCAAGTGACTACTTCTCAGCCCCCGTCCGCGAGAATTGGGTTCCGGCACACTCGCTGGTTCCTGATCGCATACTACATGCTGGCAGTGGTGTGGGGCGTTCGCAACATCCACCACACCGAGCCGTCCGGGCTGGACCTGCTGGTCCCGATTGTGTTCGCCGTGGTACTTGGCTGGTGGGCCATCGTGGACGCCCGTTGGCGAGGGAACCCGATCCCGATGCTGTCCCGCCCGTGGTTCTACCTGCTGGCTGTATTGGTTGTGCCCGCGTACGTCGTCTGGAGCCGGGGCTTGCGGGGCGTCGGGGCAGTGGCCCTACACGCTGCCCTGTGGTATGCCTTAGCCACGGTCGCCCTGCACGTCGGTGGAGTGGCGGTGTACGGAGCGGAGTGGCTGCGCGCTTTAGGGGTGTAGCCCAGTTTGTCCGTCAGGCACCCCGTGCCTGACCGCCTCATCGCAATCGTCATGCACGGGTGCACGGCCAACTCGGCTGCGGAAATGTCAATGCTTTGGATGCAGGTATATTGAGTGGGCGATCGAGCTTATACAATAAATTTATTGTTTAGTACTTTGCGGACTGTTAGCGGCATGAGAGCGAAAGAGTGGCAACTATGCGTCGTCCAACTGTAGTTGTTCAAAGAGGCGGGACGCATTACAAAGTTTGCAAGATTTGGTTTGGACAGGACGGTACCTATTACGTCACTAGCCCGTATCATCAGGCAAGGAAAGCGATGCTTGTGAAAGCGACGGTGAACTATGAAACAGGACCAGAGCATCTCATTCCGATCAGCGACCTGTTAGATATCGCGAGTCTTGAGGAGGGCGAGCATCTAAAACTATCACATCATCCTGATGGCTTATGCCACTTTTCGGGTAAGGGCGTTTACTCTGCCAAAGACGATTACGGTCATCCCAAAGGTGTCGGTGTTCGCACTCGTGCATTAACGCACGTTGCCGATGGCCCAGCGTTTGTCGTAACGGTGAACGCCATTGAAAAGTTCGAGCGATCGTTGTCACTAGACGTATCAGATATTGTTTTTGACTTTGACGCGTTAGCCGAGATTCCAGGTCCTTACGGTTTCCACCTTGAGGGCCATTATTTTCAACCTAACTATCGACGCTTCGTGGAAAAACGAGATGATGGATCGCATTGGATAAGTGTGATTCACCCGAGTCGAGCTATACTTCATTTGCGCGCCCTACTGTCGCCAGCGAGCTGCGCGATCCCATCGGTTATTGGTCTAGACTTTTTTGCTTCACCCATTTGCGACGGGTCTGCTGACTACGTCCTGAGCGGTCCCGCCGGTAATCTACGTGACAACAATTTCGGCCAGAACGTGGTAGACCAAATCTCGGCGGTTTTTCCGGCTCCGAAAGATGTTGAGATACGCCGAAACGTGGATTACCCGCAGCCGAGCGTCGTACCGAATCAATCGCTCTGACGCTTGGAGGCAGTTAAGTAGGTCAGGCACACTTTGCCTGAGTAAATCGTCTTGATCGTCGTGCCCGTGGTGCATGACCTACGTGGCTAGGGCCGGGGGACTGGTCTGACCATCGGTACTTCGACTTTATTCCTCAGCTATGAAGGAAACACTTACAAGCCGGGTACCGTTTAATTGCTGGTTGCGATATCGTTTCCCGGAGCTAAACTTAAGTCATGATTCTTATTCGCTTTCCGAACGCCGAAACGAAACGAGCCGCTCTAAGCCGACTCGCGGGCCGCTTCAACTTCAAGAGTTGGGCGAGCGGCGAGATGCTCGTACCACAGGACGCCCTGCCGTATCTGGCGGTTGAGGGCATTGTGTTCACCGCCCAGGGGCCGGCCAACTTTTGATCAAAGTCTCGTAGCGAAATCGGACGCCGAACCAGGCATTGCAGCAGACAGCGGGGGCGTGTAGGCTTTTTTTGAGGTTTATTGCTCAATCGGCCGCCGCCGTCTGCTGAGCTTGTTGTTAACACGAAAGATGCAATGAACGAACCACAAAACCCATACGCCTCACCCACCTCGCTCCAGCATTCCGTTGACCACGTCGACGTTACGCAGGCTGTTGTGCCGGGCGGGCAAGGAGCGAGATTCGCAAACCTGATCATCGACTATTTTGCTCAGTTTGCCCTTGGTTTCGTGGTTGGAATTGTAGCTGTGATCATTGGCGGAGAACAAGCGGCCGTTTTCCTTGATGAAACTCCTGGCCTCGTGATTGGCATACCAATTCTTCTTGCCTACTATTTCGTTCTTGAAGCGACGACGGGGAGAACTTTGGGGAAACTCATTACGGGAACCAAAGTCGTAAATCAAGACGGCGGAACTCCAACACTCGGGCAGATCGCCGGCAGAACCTTTTGCAGGTTAATTCCTTTCGAGGCGTTTTCGTTCTTTGGAACACCACCGCGAGGCTGGCACGACAGCATCCCGAAAACGTTCGTAGTCAAAACACGATAGCCGGTGCTAACCAAGTGTTGGACGCGGAGCCGCGGATCGCGTCGTGCTCCTCAATCTCAGGCCACTGGCATGCCGCACGCCAGCCGCTACAATTGCTCACAGTACTATCAGCACGTTGTTTTGGCATCTTGGCAGGTCACCGAACGAGCGGTTCGTTTCTTGCGCGGTGGTTGTGGAGGAGCGGGATCGAAGCCCCTGCAATCCTGATCCCACCCATTGCAATGGGTGGGCCTGAGTTTGCGAAGTACAATCGTTCTTTGGCTGGAAACCTTTGAAGCACATCGCTGGAAACGCCCAATCGTGACCGCAACGCTCGCCAAAACACCTTTACATGATTGGCACGCTAATCACAACGGCCGCATGGTCGATTTTGCCGGTTGGTCGATGCCCGTCCAATACGGCTCGATCGTCGCCGAGCATCAGGCGACGCGCAGCGCGTGCGGGCTGTTCGACGTTTCGCACATGGGTCGGCTACGATTTGTCGGTTCCTGGGCCGCGGCGTTTCTCGATTCGGTCGTCACGCGTCGCATGACCGACCTGCCCGTGGGTCAAATTCGCTATGGGCTAGTGACCAATGACGCCGGCGGAATACTGGACGACGTGTTGGTGTATCATCTCGCGGCACCGGTCGACATTTCTCCGGGTGATCCGAACGACGACACGCATTACATCATGGTAGTGAATGCCGGCAATCGCGAAAAGATCGTCGGCTGGCTGACGGAACGTCTAGCCGGCCGCGACGACGTGCGGATGGAAGACCTGACGCAAATCTTTTCGATGATTGCAGTGCAAGGTCCGCTGGCGCAACAGCTTTTGCAACCGCTGGTCGATGACGACTTGAGCAACTTGGCTTATTATCACGGGCGCTACATGCCCATGAAAGCGGGTTGGCCGGCCATCGTCAGCCGCACAGGCTACACGGGCGAGGACGGCTTCGAGCTGATTGTGCTGGAAAACGGCGTTCGAAACGCTTGGGATTCGATTCTTGCTGCAGGCCGAGACGCGGGAGCGATGGCGTGCGGATTGGGTTGCCGCGATACGCTGCGACTGGAAGCCGCCATGCCGCTGTATGGCCATGAACTGAACGAACAAATCACGCCGCTCGAAGCGGGCTTGAAGTTCGCCGTTGATCTTGAGGGGCGATCGTTTCCGGGCCACGACGTTCTCATACGTCAGGCAACAGAGCCGACGGCCCGCGTTCGCGTGGGTCTCGAAATTACCGGCAAGCGCGTGCCGCGCGAACACTTTACGATCTGGAGCGATGGCCGCACGGTTGGTGAAGTCACCAGCGGTACATTCTCGCCGACACTCGACCGACCGATCGCGATGGGTTACGTCGAACGCGCAGTCTCGGCCGTCGGCAGCGAACTGATGGTCGACATCCGGGGCACACCGACACCCGCGCGGGTTGTGAAGTTGCCGTTTTATAAAAGAAACCGAAATGGGTAATCGAACAAATTGCAATACACCACGGACCACGGACGAATGATCGGTAGTCCGTTGTCAGTGGTGAGAGCGTCCTACGCAATTCTCATCTCACGCTTTCCGATTTCACGCTTCACTCTTTTGAATTCAAGTCCATTCCCCAATCCCCATTCCACACTCCCCACTACTTCAATGTCGCCAGAAAAACTGCTCTACGCCAAAACTCACGAGTGGGTCCACCTGGATCAACAACCCGCCGGCGACAAAGTCGCCACGATCGGAATCTCGAAGTTCGCGGTCGAAGCGCTGACCGATCTGGTCTTCATGCAACTGCCCGAGGTGGGCCGTAAAGTCAAGTCGGGCGACTCGTTCGGCGAGATCGAGTCGGTCAAGGCGGTCAGTGATTTATATAGCCCGGTCGATGGTGAGATCGTGGCCGTAAACAACGATCTGCCCAACAGTTTGGAAACACTCCATACCGACCCGTACGGGGCCGGCTGGATCGTCAAGATCAAGCTCAGCGACGAAACGGGTCTGCGCGATTTGCTGAAGCATGCCGAATATGAAAAGCAATGTGCGGAACAAGGGCACTGAGTCGAATGGGGAAGTGCGAATGGGGAATGGGGAATGAAGCAATGTTCAGAGCCTCGGCGTCCCCGCCGAGGGATCAAAAGCGTGAAATCGGAAAGCGTGAAATGAGAATTGCGTAGAGCGCGAACTCGGATCGTTCAACCCCTCTCCCCTTGGGAGAGGCAGCGAGGAACGAGCGGTGAGGGAGAAGTGGTTTCGATGGCAACTCCTCTCGCAACTGACAACTGACAACTGACTCAGAACCAACGAATAACTCAACTACATGTCCTATTTACTCAACACCCCCGAAGATCAAAAAGCAATGCTCGAAGCGATCGGCGTTTCGAGCATCGACGAACTGTTTGCGCAAATTCCGGCGGACGTTCGGCTGAATCGCGCTCTGAACATTCCGCCCGCATTGACCGAGTTGGAATTGATGTCGCACATGTCGGCGCTCGCCTCCAAGAACACCGCGCCCGGCCAAAAAACCTGCTTTCTCGGCGGCGGCAGCTACGATCACTTCATTCCGTCGGTCGTCGACTATGTCGCCTCGCGCGGCGAATTTTACACCTCGTACACGCCGTATCAGCCCGAGGCCAGCCAAGGCAATCTGCAGGTCTTCTTCGAATATCAAACGTTGATTTGCCAACTGACCGGCATGGATGTCAGCAACGCCAGTCTGTACGACGGCGGCAGCGCGGCAACGGAAGCCGTGCTGATGGCCATGCACGCCACGCGCCGCATGCGCAAGGTCGTCACCGCGGCCAGCGTACATCCGGAATATCGCCAAATCATCGAGACCTATTTTGCCGCGCTGGGTACGCAGTTGGTAACAGTCGGCACGCCCGAGGGCACGGTTTCCCCCGAGGAATTGGCCGCCGCGGTCGATGACGAAACAGCCTGCGTATTGATTCAACAACCGAACTTTTTCGGCTGCATCGAAGAGGTCGAAGCGTTGGCAAAAATCGCGCACGAACGCGGCGCGATGTTCGTCGTCTCGGTCGATCCGATCAGTCTCGGTTTGTTGAAACGCCCCGGCGATTACGGGGCCGACATCGTCGTGGCCGAAGGGCAATCGCTCGGCACGCCGATGCAATACGGCGGGCCGTACCTGGGTATCATGGCTTGCCGCGAACAATTCGTCCGCCGCATGCCGGGCCGCATTGCCGGTCAAACGGTCGATCGTCGCGGCAAACGCTGTTGGGTGCTGACGTTGCAAACGCGCGAGCAACACATTCGCCGTGAGAAAGCTACGAGCAATATCTGCACGAACCAGGGCCTGTTCGCATTGCGGGCCACGGTCTACTTGGCCGCGCTGGGTCCGCAAGGCATTCGCGAAGTCGCGAACTCGTGCCTGCAGAAGGCACATTACGCGCAGCGGCAACTGACGCAAAGCGGTCGATTGGCTGCAGCGTTCGATCGCCCGATGTTCAAAGAGTTTGTGGTGCGCGACGCGAGATC
>JAYTAU010000308.1:0-1619 GCA_043737375.1 Planctomycetia bacterium | reverse complement strand
GAAACCGCTTTAGCATCAGGCTTCACGACAGCTTGATCGTTCGTCGATACAATTCGATCGGTCGAAGCCCGCTCACAACCTACGAGTACAACCGCTAACAATACCAAGCGAGACAGTCGGAGCCGCTGTGAGGAATTGCATCGGTCAGTGATCATTCTGAGTTCCAACGCGCTGCAAACCTCGAACAGTGAATAAACGTTTCTGTTCTTGAGAAAGGCCGCGAATGAACGAAATCCACGCGAATCGAATCCATGCCGATTTGCGTTCATTTGCGGCCAATCATTTCTTTTTTCCTCTCCGTGTCCTCCGTGACTCTGTGGTTCATCCCGGCTTCAAACCGGTGTCTTGCGAATTTCGATTCCCAACTCGCGCAATTGCCGAGTATCGACCACGCCGGGCGCTTCGGTCATCAGATCCGTGGCCTTCTGTGTTTTGGGGAACGCAATGCAATCGCGAATATTCGTCAGCCCGCCAAATAACATCACGCACCGGTCGATGCCCAACGCGATGCCGCCGTGCGGCGGCGCACCATATTGGAGTGCGTCAAGCAAAAATCCAAATCGTTCGCGTTGTTGTTGCGGCTCGATGCCCATCAGTGCGAACGCTTGCTGCTGCACTTCAGGATCGTGAATTCGAATCGTCCCGCCCCCCGCCTCGTAACCGTTGACCACCAAGTCGTAGGCTTGAGCCCGGCACTTGCCAGGGTCGGTCTTCAGCAGCTCCATGTCTTGCGGCCGCGGCGCAGTGAACGGGTGATGCATGGCGACCCAATTCTTTTCGTCGTCGTCCCAGGCGAACATCGGAAACTCGACGATCCACGAGAAATTCATAGTCTTCGGGTCGTACAGCTTCAACTCCTCGCCAAACCGCTTGCGCAACACGTGCAAGGCTTTGCAAGTCACGTCGTACGTGTCGGCGATAAATAGCAGCATGTCGCCCGGCGCGGCGTCCATGCGGTCGGCAATTTTAGCGAGCAGTTCGTCGCTAAACTGCTTGGCGATCGGCGAAGCCAACTTGCCTCCCTCTTCGACCTTGAACCAAGCCAGCCCTTTCGCGCCGCTATTCTTGGTGACCATCTCGGTCAATTCGTCGATGTCCTTGCGCGAATACTTGGTCGCCGCCCCCTTGGCATTGATGCCGCGGACTTTGTTGCCGGCATCGGCCGTGCCGCGGAAAACGCGAAACTCGCTCTCCGCCGCGATGTCGGTGATGTCGGTTAGCTCCATGCCAAACCGCAAATCCGGCGCGTCGTGGCCGAACCGTTCCATTGCTTCATCGTACGTCATTCGGGGCAGCGGCAATTGCAGCTCGATGCCCAATAGTTGCTTGGCCAATCGCGCCATCAGTCCGTCGATCATGCCAATCACATCGTCGGCATCGACAAACGACATTTCCATGTCGAGCTGCGTAAACTCGGGCTGTCGATCGGCCCGCAGGTCTTCGTCGCGAAAGCAGCGCGCCACCTGCACATAACGGTCGTAACCCGCTACCATGAGAATCTGCTTATAAAGCTGCGGCGATTGCGGTAGCGCGTAAAACGAACCGTTGTTCACCCGGCTGGGGACGAGGTAATCGCGGGCACCCTCGGGTGTGCTGCGACCGAGCACCGGCGTTTCGAC
>JAYTAU010000307.1:0-1619 GCA_043737375.1 Planctomycetia bacterium | reverse complement strand
TCAAAGTCGCCCGTCACCTCGCCCTCGGAGTAACTGATTTCAGTCTGGTCGTCCGTATCACTGCTTTCCTCGCCCGGCGAGCGCGACGGCCGCTCCGTCTCGCTCTGCGGCATCCGATGCTCGCTGTCGCACGGTGATTGCAGATACGAAATAAACAAGTTGACCAGTGACGCTGTGCCTCCGGGACCAAGCAAAACGGACTTTTGGTTGTCGTAGTTTGCCTCTCCCGTCAGCGACGGAATCTCGCCGGCGATCGAAGTGCCGATCTTGCCCATGACGATCGGGCCAATCACGATTTTCTTGGGGTCGGTGTTGCCGTACTTATTCTTGTGGTCGGCTCGCACCCGCACTTCGATCGCGTTCACGTCGTCGCCGAAATGGTCGATCACGACGTAGGAAAGCACCATCGACGTGGTGGAAGCGGCAAAGATTTGCAGTCGAGCATTCGCAATCTGGCAAGCCCGCTGGATCATGTGTCGCTTGTCGCTGCCCTTATGGCCATCCATGCGAATCACGATGTCGCCGATGCCGTGCAACGCCTCTTGGCTCGCACTCTCGGTATGCGTGCCGCTCATTTTTACGGCCGGGCCCGGCGGGGCTTCGCCAAGCATTTCTTGATCGACGATTTCGTAGCCAAGTTCCAAGCCGTTCGGGTCGCACACAAACGACATTCGCTTGCGTTTGAAGCCTTTGGCCAACGCCGGCACAACGAGATTGCGGAATTTGTGAGGGAAGTTCTTGATTGATCCGACACGTAGCCGGCCTCTCCACGTGCGAGTTGTGCAAAAATGCTCGTCGAGGTCATCGGCCGAACTCCAGCGGTTCGAAACGACGGCAGTATTCTGGCCGCACCCGCGAGCAATGACGATCGAGAATTCAATCTGAATAGTCTTGGGGGTGATATTCGTAATGGAAATTTTCTGAACCTTCGGCCCGTTGTCAGCATCGCCGGCGGCCTTGGTTTCAAGTACCGTTGTGCCGTCGATCGAGAAGGAAAACAGCTTGCGGTCCTGAGATAATTTGCTGTGCAAGGTCTTGATGATTTCGGCAACGTTTGCGCCGCGCAACTGCACTCCCAAAACCGAATCGCTGCTGTCGGCCAATAGGTCAGCGTTGGCGATCGTCGAAACCGAAATGGTGAACTGCTCGTACCACTGATCGGTGCCGCTGGGGTCGCGAACCGGCACTTGCGAAAACTCGCGAGTGAGTACGTTTTTTAGAACGACGCCGTTGTACGTGAGATTGGTCATGCGAGATTCGGATGTGAAGTGTTTATTTATCTTCGGGTAGTGGATTCCTGGCCCTGATCTTCCGTCCGCCGTACGTGCCCTGGGCAAGGTCTTCGGCAAACCGATTGAGTGGTAGTTTGTCGAGTCGAGGGGTCTTCGCCCTCTCGATGCCAACTAATTCGTTCGTGCCTTCCACGATGTCGGCAAGCTTTTCGATGACCTTGCCCATCACCTTGTTTTCGAAGTTGTCCCATGCCTGGCCCCATGGCTGCACGGCCTGCTCGAGCCGATTCTGTTGGCCGGCAAGGTTCGAAGTGCTGCCAGCAGTTCCGTCGGCGGTTTGCATATTGCGAAACATTCGGCCTCGATCGAGCTCGGCAAAAGCGATGG
>JAYTAU010000306.1:0-4272 GCA_043737375.1 Planctomycetia bacterium | reverse complement strand
TGGTTGCCCCGGCCGGCATGTGGCTGATCATGCTGTTGATTTTTCGCAGCCCCGTATTGGCCACAATCGGTTTGGTGCCCAACATTTTGCCCGTGTTTGTGATGACCGGCGCAATGGGTTGGCTGGGCATTCGCCTGAACATGGGCGCCGCGGTGATCGCTGCGTTTTCGATGGGCTTGTCGGTCGACAGCAGCGTGCATTACATCGTCGATTTTCAGCGGGCGCGCAAACAAGGGCTGTCGCTGCGCGCGTCGCTCGATGCCGCACAACAAAGCGCCGGTCGCGCCGCGGTATTTGCCACGCTGGCGCTGGTCGTGGGCTTTAGCGCGCTGTGCTTCAGCGAATTTGTGCCGACGATTTACTTCGGAGCGCTGACCGGGCTGACGATGCTGGGCGGGCTAATGGGCAACTTGCTGCTACTGCCGCTGCTGCTGCGACTGACAACGGGCAAAAAGGTTGCACCACTGAGTCACGGAGAACACAGAGAGGACACTATAAATCAAAGCGACTGAACTGATTTGCGGCAAGAAAGCTTGAAGGAACTTTGAGTGCTGTAAAGCGGTCTTCCGTCATGCATTCTTTTTTCGTGTATTTCGTGTGTTTCGTGGCTTACTTCGTTTCCTCTCTGTGTTCTCTGTGACTCTGTGGTTACTTCGTATCGAACATCAATGATTCGTGGTGCGCCCCGCCAGGCGGCGTTCGCTCCAGCGTGCGAACAACGACAACGGGTAGCTCATCAGCATGTACAGCACCGCAGTAATCGCCGCCAGTTCGACAATCGCGCCGGTGCTCATCGCCAAGATCGAATACTGCTTGGTCAGTTCCACGATCGTCACCACCGAACAGACGCTCGTATCCTTGAACAGCGCAATAAAGTCGTTCGTCACGGGCGGAATGACGATTCGGAATGCCTGCGGCAAAACAATTCGCCAGATCGCTTGCCGCCTTGTCATGCCTAGGGCCAGTGCGGCTTCCATCTGCCCGCGCGGAATCGCTTGTAACCCGGCGCGATAAATTTCCGCTTCGTACGCCGAGTAGTTGATCGCCAAGCCGGAGATCGCCGCGACGAGCGCCGGCACCGTGATGCCGAGTTTTGGCAACAGGTAATAAATCGCGAACAGCTGCAGCATCAGCGGCGTGCCGCGGATGATTTCGACGTACCAGCCCAGCGGAATGTCAATCCACCGCGGGCCGTACAACCTGCCGACCGCGATCAAGATGCCAAACGCAATCGCCAGCGGCATCGACACGACCGATAACAGCACGGTCATGACGGCCGCGCGAACGAGTGTTGGCAACGACGATTGCGCGATCTCCCAAAACGTACGTGTCGGCGCGGCGACGATCTCATTGGTGTCGCGCAGCGCCAACATCTGCGCCTTGCCCGACATGTCCCAACGATCGTACAGCGCTTGCAGGCGGCCGTCTTTAATGATCGAAGTCAGCGCAACGTTGAGCGCCGCATGGAGTCTCGCTTCATCCTTGTGAACCAAAGCGACGTAGTAGCCTTCGCCGACGGGCCGACCGATGAACTTCAGATCGGTGAATCGATCGGACTGAAACAGTGCGATGCAGTCGTCTTGCAACGTAATGTCGAGATCACCGTCGCGGACTTTTTCCATAGCATCCGCGTTGCCCTTGTAGGCAATGCAATCCACGCTGCCGCCGAGTTGCTTGAGATATGTTTCAGCGGCTGACCCTCCCAGCGCGCCGGCTCGCCAAACCTTGCCTGCGGGCGGCGTGCGCACTTCGTCCCACGATTGCGGCGGCTGGTCGCGCCGCGCCATGAGTTGCAGCCCATACAGATAGTAGGGGCGTGTGCAAAGGTAGTCGCGCTGCCGCTCGGGCGTGAGTTCGAAGCCATTGAGCGCCACGTCGATGGTGTTGCCCAGCATGTTGGGCAATTGGTCCCAATCTCCCTGTTTGAACTCGGCCTGCACGCCAAGTTCCTTGGCTAGCATATCGGCCAGTTCGACTTCGAAGCCGACCCGCTTGCCGGTCTTCGTGTCGGCGTAGATGAACGGTCCGCCCCCTTCTTCGTCGGCACCCCAGTACAGCACTCCGCGCTTTTGAACGGTGTCGAGCGCATCGGCCGACGCGTGTCGCGGTGCCGGCAGCCAGCTCGCGACAACGCACATCGCAACACAGAACCGCGCCCAGGTCATAGATATTCGCCAAGCCGACGGTTTTGCCATTTAACGCTTTCACAAAATGATAGAGTTTTTGCCACTTTCGCCCTTTCGATCTTTCGCGATCTGCAATCTTTGATCGTCGATTACGAAGAATCACGAAATCGCGAAAGTACGAAAGTAAAGCGCCATTTGGACACTTTTTGCCCGTCTGTCAAGAACAATGCCGCGACGGAGGGCCGTTAGCCTGCCGTGAATACACGGCAGGGGTTGCCGGGCGGAATGCTCCGGAGCCGCAGCGGATCGAGTAAAATGACCGAGCGAAAATCCTCCCATGTATGGATCGGGGTTAAGATATCCGCAGTGTATTCACCGGGGCTAAATGGAACTTTCGCAATCGCCGGTGCGTCCAAGATTTCGACGGGGTTTCGTTTTCGTATGTCTTCTGATCTGTAAATCCGCCATGACTACACGCTCGTTCTTGCTCGCCTTGGCCGGCACTTCGCTCTTGGCTGTCCTATTCAGTGCCACGCTGCTGGCCGAAAAAAATGAAAAAGCCTCGTTGGAGCCGCGCCGAACCGCCGCTGACAAGCTGTTCAAAGACGGCAATTTCAGGGATGCGTTTATCGCCTACAGCGAGTTGGCCCTCGACAAGGACGAAGTACCGCCAAACGTCGCCATACAATTGAGCCAGGCAACGCAATGCCTGCAGCGATTGGCCCGCATGGCCGAGCTCGACGAATTTCGCGAGCGCGTGATCGAAGTCCATAAAGATCAATGGCGCGTGCTGCAGGCCGTCGCGCAGAACTACATGGATTACGAGCATCATGGGTTTATCGTCGCCGGCAAATTCAATCGCGGTCGACAACGGGGCGGCGGACAACATGCAAGCGCGATCGATCGCGACCGCATTCGTGCCCTGCAACTCATGCAACAGGCCCATACCAAAATTCATGCCGACAAGCCCGACGGTAGCAGCGCCGCAAAAAGCGACTTCTATTTATCGCTGGCAAACATGCTGCTGGCCAACCGCGGCCACTCGGAAAGCTGGCGGCTGCAATATCTGACCGATCTGGCTGAACTGCCCGACTACGAACCGGGCTGGGGGCACTATGGCGGACAATCGCGCGGTGCGCCGGTCGATGAGCAAGGGAACCCGATCTTTCACGCGACGGTTCGACGCTGGGAAGACGCCAAGACAGACGGCGAGCGCTGGCGATTTGCGTTGTCGCAAATCGTCGAGATGCAACCTAGCAATCTGAATTACTACCGCCTGCAACTTGCTCAGTTCGCGCAAGCTCAATTCGGCGTTCAGACGATGGCCCAGTACGGCTGGTTCACCGGCCGTGGCGGCGACGACGACACCCGTAAGGATGAAAACGGTCCCTGGGCTGTCGAAACCTTGGCCGAGAACGAGACCATCGCTCGCTTGGCCAGCGGCATCAAACGCTTCAAACTCCCCGACGATTACAACTACATCAAGCTGTATCAGCAGATCGCCGATGAAGGGAAGACCGGCAACGGCGAATCCGCGCTACAGACTTTGGCGCAGGAGTTCGAGAATCGCCGTCAATACCCGACCGCGGCCGATTATTGGCGGCGTGCGATCAAGGAATATGGCCCCGGCCACGAGAATTTCCGGCAAAAACGGCTCGATCAGGTGATCGGCAACTGGGGCCGTTTCGAAGGCTCGACCACGCAGCCCGCGGGCCAGGGAGCAACCGTGGAGTTTGTCTACCGCAATGCGGCCGCGGTCAGCTTCGAGGCGCACGCCATCAAGGCCGACAAACTGCTCAACGACGTGAAAGATTATCTCAAGAGCAAGCCCAAGCAACTCGATTGGCAAAAGCTCAATGTCAGCGATCTTGGCTATCAGGTTTTTCAAGCCAATCAACCGAAGTACGTCGGCGAGAAAGTTGCGAGCTGGGACTTGGAACTCAAGCCGCGCGAGAAACATTTCGATCGACGCATCACCGTCAGCACGCCGCTGCAAAAAGCCGGCGCCTATCTGCTGACCGCGAAGCTGAAAGACGGCAACACCACGGCCAGCGTGTTGTGGGTCGCCGATACGGTGCTCATCAAAAAACAACTGGCGGACAAAACGCTGTTCATCGTCGCCGACGCGGTGACGGGCCAGCCGGTC
>JAYTAU010000305.1:0-4280 GCA_043737375.1 Planctomycetia bacterium | reverse complement strand
TAGCGGCGCGGCCAACGGCCCGCGTTGTGGTGAGTCGGCGCGTTCGGACTGCCCAAGAGACGGTGTGTCATTGGCGGAAGGCGCGAGCAGCGAGGAGTGAGGGGCGAGCGAAGGCGCGCTGACACTCGGCGTGCCGGCCGTTGGTTTCGCGGTTCGCGCGGCGGCGACGGTATTGCTGTCCAACGAATGCCGACTTGATACTCGATCTCGCTGCGCAGCGTTGCTCCGTGAAACATTTCCCTGTTCGGAGACACTGCGAACCGCCAGGAACAAGCAAATCGCCAGTGCCAAAATTATCAGCGCGATCTTCCACCGGAGCGGATGCGATTTTAGTTCGCGATACCAGGGCGCTGGAGCGTTCATATCCATAGTCTACCCCAAGGCGGTAGCCGGTCCAAGCCGGCGATTGGAGCAATCAGCGGGAAGTCCTTTTGCGACCACAGGGACAGCAATCGCAAACGATTCAGCGGCATTCTGCTATGGTGTTGAAAGCCGAATGCGCAGCACGGCGGGCTCATCGACCGATTTCGAACCGCGAATCACGTCAGATTTCTCGACATGACTTTCAGCCGAATCGAAAGTTGCCTGACGAACTTGCGGGTCGCGCGAATGCCCGGCTATCGCGCCGGCGAACCTCGGCGGCGACTCGTGTTCGGCTGCGTGCAATCGCATGGTTCGATGGATCGATAGGCCCCAGCCGCCGGGCACAGAGTCCGAAGCTTCGGTACTCGATTTTTTCGGAACCGGAATCACTTCAGGCTTCGACTGTTTCGCGGCCGGAGCATCGCTCGACCACAGCCCGCCGTCTTGCCATTCACTCTCTTGCCATTCGAGGTTTTGTTGACCCGGCGAATGCCACTCGCCGTTCGCGCCGCAGTCCGGCTGGAACAAGCCGATTCCCGTTGTGCCGATGGCCGAGCCCGAATCGATCCATTGACCTTGCGTGTCGATTTGCATCGTGCCCAGGTTGAAGTCCAACTGCAGCCGCTCGACTTCGTAGTTGACCCAGACGCTGAGAAAATCGTTTTGCACGTTTTGCAAATCGGCCAGTGCCGATACCAAGTCTCTGGCCGTCGTATTGCCAAATGTCGTGGCCACGCCCGGTTGCGGCGGCTGCCTTAATCGCAGCCGCGTGATTTCGACTTGATCGATTGCAACACGCACGGCCGCGCGGCGCAGTTCGAAGTTCGCTTGATCCAAATCAATCTGCCGCAGATTGCCGCGCACTGCCTGACTGACGCGATCGATGAACGTGTAGTAGTCGCGGCGCGCTTGCTGGTACTCGATCAGCGATTGGCGATACTGATTGCGTTCGGCAACTCGCGTCAATGGTGCGTCGAATTGAAATCCAACCCGCAGTCGCCCCGTCGTTGAATTGAAGTTCAACGGGTTATCGCCGACGTTGCGCACGTCGCCGCTGAACAATAGATTGAACGTGCTCAACAGATCGTTGGCGGTAAACTCGATCAATCGCCAGGTATCGACCAGCAGCGTGCGCGCATTCATCCAATCCAATCGGTTGCGACTGGCGATCACCAGTGCATCGTCCGATTCCAATTCGATCGGCAACAGCGTCACGCTCTCTGCCCGCGCACGGGCCTGAATCAGCGACAGCTCCAACACGTCGCCGGACAAATCGACCAACCGATCGGGCAATTGCCCCAGCACGGCGTTCAATCGCGCACGATATGCAGCGTTGTTGCGATCGCCGACCGACTGTTCGAGTGCTTGCAGCTCTTGCCGCAAGCGGCCCAAGTCGATGGGCGTCTGTTTGAAGTTATTGGCCAGCGACTGCAAATCTGAATGCAGTTTGTCGGGCAGCGCGCGAAGGTTATCGATGATCACACCGATTTCATCGCGATCGGCTGCGGCGGGTACGCCCAGCGCGCGAGGCGCAACGCCATCGGCCAGATCGCCGTCGTCTCGCACTCCGTCGCGAGCTTTTTCAATCACCTCGTCGGCTGAATCCGGGTCCGAAAAACCTTGCTCTTGCAGCTTCTTGAGGGCTTCGACGCGCGCCGGTAAATATCGCTCCACGCGTGCCAAGTCTGCACGAACCGAAGCAAAATGTTCGGCGGTCCGGTGTTGCACCAGTTCGGCCGTGTCGATCGACTTATGCAACGCGACCAGTGCGTTGCGATACGCCTCGCCATCGTCGGCGTTGTTCGCGGCCAGTTCGCGCAGTGACAAAATTTGCCCGCCGACGGTTTCTTGTAGTCGGGTCAGGCTGGTTTGAATGGGCGGAATGATCGGGTCGATCAATTGAAACGGCGAAAGGAGCGGGTCGTCAATCTTGATGTTCAGGTTCGGCGGAATGCCCAGCGTGATTTTGAAGCGATCGAGCGCCGCCTGATAGTTGGCGCGATTGGTCAGCAACTGGCTGCGCGTGTTATATAGCGCCTGTCGGGCCAGATCGACCTGGAATCGATCGATGCGACCGGCCTCGAAAGCGGCTTGCAATTCGGCCAAGCTTTCTTCAAGTGCGGCGACCGTGGCTTCTTGGTTGCGAAGCTGCTGTTGATCTTGCAACAGTCCCAAGTAACCGCCGGCATCGCCCGCGCCGGCGCCGCCTGCTCCGGCGGCGTTGGCAACCTGGTTGGCAGTGCCGGTGTTGATCTGGCCGAAGCCGACGCCCGTGAACCCGCTCAAACCGGCTCCGCCCAACACGCCGCCGCGGCGCGCCGGGCCGGTGCCCGCTTCGCGCCCGGTGACGACGTTCACGTAGAATCCGCGTCGATAGCGTTCCATGGCGCGAACGTTGTTCAACAACGTACGTTCCGAAATCGTCAATCGTTCGAGAACTCGTTGCCGCCCGCCGCCGCGCAGCAGCGGCTGCACCAGACTGAAATCCAACAATGAGGTGGCGAAGTTGCTGTCTTCGCCCGAGAATTGCCAGACCAACGAGTTGGCCAACCCGACGACCAACTCGCCGCCGTTGGCGAACAGCTTGCGGGCTTCGAGATCGGTGCTGCTGGTCAACGTGCTGGACGATTCGCCATTGCCGTTGCGCAACGGACCATCGGCGACGAACGTGGTTTCATTGCGCGCGAAAAACTGCACATCGAAACGAAAGCGTTCGAAGGTGACATCGAGCGCCGAGAGATACAGGTCCTCGACCTCGCGTTGATAAGCCGGGGCATGCAATAGGGCCAGGTCGACCGCGACGGCGCGATCCATCACCACCTCGCCCCGTTCGTTGCGCGGCAGCCATTGCATCCACTCGGGATTCTCGACATACGGCGTGTCGCCGTTGCAATGCCAGCACCCGCTGCCGCGTTTACAGTCGATGCAGTGCATCAGCTTGTGCGCGGCCGGGTCGTCGGGCGGCATCGGTTCTTTGTCGGGATCGTTGGGGTCGAAATGACGCGAGCGCGGATCCGAGTAGATCGAATAATTTTCCAGCGGCCAACGCGGGTCGCAAGCTTTTTGCGAGATGGCATTCAACGCGTCGTCATCGGCTTCGAGTCGATACTGCGTTCGCGTGCATCCGGCCATGATGAAGCACAGCAAGCAAATCGCAGCGGCGAACGCCCGAACGCCGTGGAGGGTAGTGCCCACAAACAGTGCGTAAACTTCCCCGCACGCCGGCTGAGCGCTTCGTTCGGCAGTCGGATTCGGCATTGCGAGGGGCATCAGCTGATAGCACGCTAGCATTGAAAGAACAACATGGGCGCAAAGCGCTCCCTGCTAACTATTCGGGCCAAAACCGATGCCGACTTAAACGATTGTGCCGACTAGGCGGACTTGGCTGGCTTTGCAGGCGAACGGAGGCGGAGGCTGAAGGCTCGGGACTCGGGGCTGGAGGCTTGGGACTCGGGACTTGGGCTGGGAACTCGCGGCTGGAGCTGTCTCGACGGTCAATTTTACGCGCATTTTTTTGCGGTTAACCGTTGCTTCTGCCGCTCAGGGGGGTACGATCAAGCGGAAGTACCCCGATACTACAATCCTCAATGACGGAGAATTCGACATGAACTGCCTGGATTCACATTTTTCGAAAAGCATATTCTGCGGGCTGATAGTCTGCGGATTGCTGCTGGTCGGGCGATCCGCTTCGGCTCAGCTACAAGTTACCCCTAAGGCCAACGCCGCCGACAAGGCCGCCCAACCCAAGTCGTGGCCCAGTGCATTGGCCATGGTGCCGGATGACTCGCTCGGATTTCTGATTCTGCAAAATCTGAATGCCACCGATGCCAAGATCAGCCTGGTTGCCAAAAATTTGCAACTGCCGTTGCCCGGCGGGTTGGCGATGATCAAAAGCATGACCGGCGTCCGCGAAGGTT
>JAYTAU010000304.1:0-4281 GCA_043737375.1 Planctomycetia bacterium | reverse complement strand
CGGGCTGCCCAACAAGTCGATCGCTTCGGAACTGGATCTGGGGCTTCGCACCGTGGAATTGCGGCGTGCGACGATCATGAAAAAATTGCAAGCCAATTCACTGGCGGAACTGGTCCGCTTGGTGCTGACGATTCAGGAAACGTAAACCGGCCAAACTTGCCATGTTGCAAGGGTGTAGGCGTCTCGCTTTGCGAGGCGCAATTCCCCCCACCACGGAGAGAGGGCAACACAAAAGATGACGGCACTAAAAATGCCGTCTATAAAAGGTGAGCGACTCCCCCCAGCGCGGTTCGGGGCAGGGAACCTTTGCCAAAGAGAGCCGCTCATAGAAGTCAACAAGTTGACATCGACGAAAGATTTGCGACACAAGTATCGCTTCATCCTCGCTCACCTGGTCCTATTGTAAGCAAACAATGAGCCATGCATACTGCCCCAATGAGGGGAATGACAAAATTTATTCAGAATTTTTTAGTTAAGATTCTTTCGCATGGGCCGATTCGCAATCGGCCGTCCACTGTTCCCAATAAAACCGCATGAGTCAACCACCCCACCCCCTGCTCCCAACGTACGAAACAGGCCCTACCCCCTCAAATTTGACCGATCGTGTTTCCAGCAACGACATTACCTCATCAACCATCAATACGAAGGCAGATGACGCTTGGCTCGATCCGGAGCCAAAGTCCGGTAATATTTCTGCGATCACTCTTGATTCGAAACCTCTCGATTCCGAACTATTGGAGGCCGTGCGGCTTTGCTTGGTGTCGGGCGTCGGACCGCGGATTCGACAATCGTTGCTCAACCGATTCGGAACGGCCGGCGATGTGCTGGCGGCGGCTCCTAGCGACTTGCGTACCGTGGACGGCGTCGGACCCAAAGTCAGTCGTGCCATTGCCGCTGCCCGTGCCGATGACAGCCAAGCGCGTCGACTCATCGAATCGTGCCGCACCAACAACGTGCGTCTGGTGCTTGAAAGCGCCGACGGATATCCGCGACTGCTGCAGGAATTGCCCGACCCGCCGGGGCTGTTGTTTGTGCGCGGCGAGATTTTACCGCGAGACGCCATTGCCGTGGCGATCGTCGGGTCGCGCCATGCGACGCACTACGGGCTGACTCAGGCCGAGCGGCTAGCCGGCGGATTGGCGCGCGCCGGACTGACTATCGTAAGCGGTCTGGCGCGCGGGATCGACGCGGCGGCGCATCGCGGAGCAATCAACGCCGGCGGGCGAACACTCGCGGTACTCGGCTCGGGCGTGAGCAACATCTATCCGCCTGAACACGTCGAGTTGGCCGAGCAAGTAATCGCCGCTGGCGCGCTGATCAGCGAAACTCCGCCCGACAGCCAGCCGTTTAGCGGTGCGTTTCCGCAGCGCAACCGGATCATCAGCGGATTGTCATTGGGGATTATCGTCATCGAGGCTTCGATCAAAAGCGGCGCGCTGATCACGGCGCGTCATGCGATGGAGCAGGGGCGCGAAGTGTTTGCCATGCCGGGGCGCGTCGACAGCCGATTGTCGCAAGGTTGCCACCGCTTGATTCGCGACGGGGCCAAACTGGTGGAAACGATCGACGACGTGCTGGAGGAACTCGGCCCCTTGGTCGAGGCGGCCCCGTCGCCCACGGGCCAAACCATTCATCATCCTGCCGAGCTGGTGCTGAATGAACTGGAACAGCAGGTACTCGCGGCGATTGGCGCGGACCCGACCTCGATCGACCAGGTCATCATTGCGAGCCGTCTCACCACGCCGCAAGTTTTGGCCACGCTCAGCGTATTGGAAATGCGCAGGTTGATCCGACGCTTCAGCGGCAACCAGGTGGCGAGGATTTGAATAGGCACCGTCTGTTACTTGCCTTGATTTCAATACACGCCATATCCCGCGCCGAACATGGCCGCGTAGATGGCCGTCAAGAATCCACAGACACCAACCAGCATCATCGTAATGGCAATCGGCACGTTCTCGAAGAGTCGGGCGACGACGATAAACACTGGAAACACCACGGCGGAAAATCGGGCGTGACTGGCCATGCAATTTTCAAAACTCCGTGTCAGATAGGGAATCAATAATAGCGCGACGGACAATGCAAATTCCTTGCCCGTCAGCCAATGTTTTAATTTTCCGACTGCAATCAATCCGCCCGTCAGCAAAAAGTAAATCGGGTTGAGAAACTGAAAGCTGAACAGTGGGACCTGAGGTGACGCGTGCGTCGCCAATAGGCGACCGAGTCTGTATGATACGTCGCCCAAATCGGCTCCCACCCCAACAGCGACATGGTTTTCTCGGACCAACCGACCAGCGGTCGCATTCGCCAATGATCCTGTGTCTTGGCAAATGCCAGCGGATCGCCAAACCAAATGTATTGCGCCGCCATGTACGCCACAAGCCCCCACATGGCCACCGGCATCCACATTGCCACGCGGATCATCCGCCTCGAAATCGAATCGTGCTCGCTCCAAACATGCATGGCAAACGGAACCAACAGCGCCACGCCCACGGGCCGGCATGCCGTCGCCGCGCCGACCGCCAGCGCGACGGCCCATGTCGGCCACTTACGCTGCATGGCATAAAACGCCAACAACGCAAAGAACAAAAACGCGGATTCCGAATAGATAAAGCGAAAGAAAAAGCTGCATGGCCACAACGCAAACAGCGCCAGTGCCACTTGTTGCGATTGTGTACTGATCGCCGGAAAGCGCGCCCGCAGATAGGCCGGCCAGATCACAAACGCGCCCGCCAAGTACAAGTTCGACACAACCACCAACGCGGTCAAGGTCGACAGTCCGGTGACCCAAGCCACGGCCCGCCCAGTGAGGGGAAAAAGCGGAAAGAACGCCACGACCGACGCTTGCTCGGGATTGTAGCTGTAACCGTTTTTGGCGATGTCGTAGAAGTGCCCGCCATCGAAGCGGAGCATCGTTTCCAGCGGCGGCCGGCGATCGCCGCTCTCGACCAGATAGCAACCAAACAATAATCCGGCTAACACCAGCAAACTCGACAAACCGTAGACGCACAGCGCCGTGGTAACGTCGCGTCGAACCAGCATCACGATCGCGGGCGGTGATGCGTCAGACAGCGCCCCAACGCGTGGTGGATCAGCGTCCAAGTCTTACTCTCCTCCGGCAATAGTCGCCAGCGCGCGGTACACGCTCAGCTCGACCTCGTCGCTGACCCAATCGACCGAAGCATCCACCCGCGCGAAGTGCAGCCCGCCGGTGTGCGCGCTGCGAAAGCCGGCCACGTTGGGCCACCACCCGGCGCTGTAATCGTGTCCCGCAACCGGCGCGACATTAGGCGGAATGGCGCAGGTGGCAGACGCGTTGTTCGCATACGGCCATGAGGTGAAGCGATTTTTCTCGGGCAAGCATTCCCCCGCCAACAGCGTTTTGCTCACACCGTCTTTGATGTGGCGGATCGAGCGGACGCGGTTCGCGTTGGATCGCCACAGCACTCCGTCGCCGACATCCAGCCCGTCGAACGAGCCCGCCGCGCTGGGGTTGCGCCACTGAGTGCCGATGTCATTGAGCCGTTGAGAGCTGTCGGCCCCCCAGTTGGCACCGCTGACACCTTGGTAGTTCGTCTGGCCGGTTGGCAGGCCGTCGAGATCGCCGGCATCCAGTCGCGGACCCCGATTGGCATATTCGTCCGAAGGGCAGAGGAACAGCGCGATTTGCCGTTCCCTGGCGCTACTATCGGCCAACTTGAGTTGCTGGCGGCCGGCACCGATCCGGCCGCTGTCGTAGATGCTTGCCTCTTCGAGTTGCGGTAATATTTTTGCCAACCAACTCCAGGCTTTGGAAGTTCGGCCGACGTTGGTGGGGACTTCGAAGTCGCCGGTCGGAAATTGTTTGCGGGCGTCGTGATAGCTGAGTGTGGCGATGGCGATCTGCCGCAGATGATTGCGGCAGGTGGTCTTGCGGGCCGCTTCGCGCGCGGCTTGCACGGCGGGCAACAACACGGCCAACAAAATACTGATAATGCCGATCACCACGAGCAGTTCGACAAGCGTAAAGGCTTTGGCTTTCATATATTACTAGCTCTCGACGTATCCACTTCTCAAGCTTCATCACCGCTTTAAGCTAATCCGACATTCTTGGTTAGTTTTTTGCGGGAGACAGGAGTCGTTAAGGCAATTGCCCTGCGTCGGCGGCGGCGAATCCAAAACGTCAATAAACACGCGGCAATCAACACATTAATCGCAATAATGATCCATAGGGTTCGCCGATCGGCCGGCGCTTCGGCTCGGCCTTGGGTATAGCTTTTGACAATCTTGCCGTTTACGACCTCG
>JAYTAU010000303.1:0-10496 GCA_043737375.1 Planctomycetia bacterium | reverse complement strand
GCGGCCGCGGCAAAGCGGCTCCACGCGAAGGGAACGACCTACACAGCGAAATCACCATCCCGTTTCAAACCGCCGTCTTGGGGGGCACGACCGAACTAGCGGTAGAGCACGAGGGTAAACGTGAAACCATTAAAGTCAAAATTCCCGCCGGCATCAGCGACGGCGGAAAAATTCGGTTGCGAGGGCAGGGCGAGCCGGGCGGCAACGGCGGGCCGAACGGCGATATTATGTTGACGGTTCGCGTTGCGTCGCACCCACATTTTGCGCGAACCGATGATCGGTTGGATTTGAAGCTGCCGATCAAATTGTCGGAAGCCATCAATGGCGCTAAAGTCGATGTGCCGACTCCGCAAGGTACGATCTCGCTACGAATTCCGCCCGGAACCAACGGTGGAACTCGATTGCGAGTTAAAGGACGGGGCGTGAAGCGCAAGGATGGAACTAGCGGCGACTTGTTTGCCGAGGTGCAGATCGTGTTGCCGCCCACATTCGACGAAACAACCAAAGCCGCGATTGAACGCTCGGATGCTGACAGCCCCGACCCTCGCCGTGATTTACAATGGTAATGCTTTCGACCAACTTGCGATGGCTCCACGCGATCGTGGAGGGATGGTTCGCGCCGCTCGACGTCGTGCGGCTTCAGATCATATTTGCGGAAGTGACCTTCTTTGCTGACTTGCCGGAGCCGCCGGCCGGCCAATTGGATGAAACCGAGCGCGGGCGGTTGATGTTGGCCCTCGTCGGACTGTCGCTATTGGGGCTGGTATTGGTCGCGATGATTTATCTCGGCGGACGAATGACGCGACGGATTGCTCGCCAGCGACCGATCGAGCGCGCTCGCCCCCAGAGCGATTGGGACCGCAAGGACCACGGAACAAATGACAACTCAGCAGAAAGCTAACCACGAAACACACGAAAGGCGTAAGGGAGCAAGTGTTCAATCAACTAACTGGGTCGATCAATGAGCACCTGAACAACTCCTGTAAAATGGAGCATTTGACTTTCATTTTCAAATCCATCTTTTCGTGTCTTCCGTGTGTTTCGTGGTTGAAGTCTCTGAACTATGACTGACCGACGACTGACCAAACTCGATCGCGTGCGTCGACCTGCAGAGTACCGCCACGTGTATGACCGGCGACGCAGTGTTTCGAACGGACGCATGACGTTGGCCGGCTGCGAGAATGGTTTGGACCGGTCGCGATTAGGGCTGTCGGTTTCACGCAAAGTCGGCCCGGCCGTGGTTCGTAATCGCTGGAAACGGCTACTGCGAGAAGCGTTTCGGCTGACGAAGTCTCAGCTTCCCAGCGGACTCGATCTGGTTGTGATTCCGCGCGATCGCACTCCGCCGGATTTGATATGGCTGCTCGATGAATTGCCGCGCATGGCCCGACAGGTGCAACGCCGACTAGCGAAGCCGTGAGGAGCTAGGATGCTGTAGGTGGGATGTAGGAGGTTGGAGTGTCCACTGACAACTGATTCTGAACTCGCAAATGAACGTCGCCGTCCGTTCTATACTGTCGCTACCTTCGCAGATTCTCATTCTGCTCGTCCGTGTTTATCAATACACGCTCAGCCCGATTGTGGGCCGGCAATGCCGTTTTCACCCCACGTGCAGCAATTATTTTATCGCCGCGGTTGATAAATACGGTGCCTTGCGCGGGGCTTGGCGAGGGACCAAACGTATTTGTCGATGCCACCCTTGGCATCCTGGCGGCAACGACCAGCCTTGACGCAGCCGGTGGTGGGATGTGGAGGTGGCGACTAGGACGGGTGCGACAGAAATTCCTCAGCCCCCGGCTTCGCCTGGTGACAGAGCGATGCGGAATCGAACGGTGCGACTAGCCGAGTTGCGAATTGCTTCGGGCCGAACGGTTGGACTATCTCCCATGATCGTTTCATTCCGACCGGCTCATCTACCCGCTACGATTAGCTGGATGGTAGGCTGAAAATCGTTAGTTCCGCGGTCGATTGTTAGGGTTCGAAGAGCGCCGCGTTAGCCCTGTTCGATCAATTCACTTCGGCCCCGATTTCTGCGTATCGAACGCGTCACCCGCCCCAGTTTTTCAATGATTACGTTCGTGTGAGATTCAGCATTATTGATTGACGCAGCCTAAGCAGGTTCTAAATACCTTTATCAGCGCTGTCTATCGACAATCTCTTGGTCGGTGTCCTCTCGCGGTTGAACGGCAACTTTATGAACGCTATTAACTGCGCAGAGGCCGCTTCGCCTAGTAAACCGGTAAGTTCGGCATTCGTCGCCGCGCCTGAGGCTTCGCAACGTTATAACTTCGAGCGGCTTCGCACCGGGGCCACCTTGGCCGATCTGCCGGCGCATGTCTTCCAAGTCTTGCCGCGCGTACTTTCGCGAACGGTCCATCAGGAATTTTTGCAACGTCCCGAATTGCCCGGAGTGCTGGTCCAAGAGCGCGACGATGTACATCTGATCGCACGCGGAATGTTTTTGGAACACATGACCCGGCCATTTTATCTGGAACTATTTCTCAAGCGGCCGCTCGAGGAGTTTCTCAAGTCACATCGGCGACCTTTTTTGCGGCTGGCTGAAAGCGACCGCATTTGCGATGCGGCGCGTCAAGCGCTATCGCGCTCGCCCCACTTGGCATTCGATCCGATCGTGGTCATGCTCCTCGATGGTACGGCCTGCATGATCGACAGTCATGTGCTGCTTTCGGCGCAAACGCACTTACTGCAATTGGCCGAGGCCGAGTACCGCAGTATTTTCGAGAACGCCATCGAAGGTATTTACCGAATGACGCCGGCGGGTTGCTATATCAGCGTCAACCCGGCATTTTCCCGTTTGTTCGGTTACGATACGCCCGACGACGTGTTAGTCGAAGGTGCTGATCCGCAAGAGCAATACCTTGAGCTGGATCGTCGGGCGAAGTTTATCACGGAGGCGTTGCGAGCAGGCCGCGCCACCGACTTCGAAACGACGATCTGCCGTTGCGATGGGTCAGTGGTTTGGATCTCGGAAAATGCGCAAGCGATCCGCGATCATGCCGGCCGCGTGTTGTATTTGGAAGGCAGCATCGAGGATATCACGCGCCGTAAGCAGGCAGAAATGTTGCGCGTCGAAAAGGATGCCGCCGAAGCTGCGAACCGCGCTAAGAGCGATTTTCTGGCCAAAATGAGCCACGAAATTCGCACGCCGCTCAACGGCGTTGTCGGTATGTTGGAACTGTTGCTATCGAGCGAGCTCGAAATGCATCAGCGGCAATACAGTGAGATCGCCCGCTCGAGCGCTGATTTGTTGCTGAATGTGATCAACGAAATTCTGGACTTCTCGAAAATCGAAGCCGGCAAGTTGGATCTGGAAACGGTCGATTTCGATTTGCGCGGAATACTCGATGAGACCGCCGAAATGCTGGCGATGCGGGCTGAGAAAAAAGGACTCGATCTGCTCTGCCGCATCGACCCCCGGCTCTGGTCGGCGGTTCGCGGCGATCCCGGTCGTTTGCAACAGATTTTGATTAATCTGGCCAGTAACGCCATCAAATTTACGGAACAGGGACAAGTCGTATTGCATGCCTTGCCCGAATCTGAGACCAGCGATACGTTAGTTGTGCGATTCGTGGTTCGCGACACGGGCATCGGGATTCCGGCCGACCGCATGGATCGGCTGTTCAAGCCCTTTTCCCAGTGCGACACCTCGACCACACGCCGATTTGGCGGAACGGGGCTGGGACTGGTGATCTCGAAACAGTTGGTTCGCCTGATGCAAGGCGAAATCGAAGTCATGAGCCGGCAGGACATCGGCTCGACGTTTTCATTCACCGCTAGTTTTGCCCGACAACCCAATACCCCAAACCAGTCGGAGATCCTCACTCCCGTGTCGCGTACTCAGTCGCGCGTATTGTTGTGCGCACACTGCGAAAGTCACACGGAGCTACTGACCGAACAATTGACTGCGGAAGGGTTCGTCGTGGAAGTAGCACCCCATGTCGATCAGCTTTCGGTGTTGATCAGTCAAGCCGACGCCGGCGGGCAGCCGTACCGCGCGCTGATACTCGATCAGAGGCCGTTCGAGAACAATCTGGCGATTGCTCGTCGTTTAATCGATGCCGCCGCGCCGAGCAGTCTTTCGATCGTGTTGCTAAGCTCGCTGAGTGACTCAACCGCTAACGAGCAAATCCGCGATTTGCCCAATGTTCGCTCGGTCACCCGACCCGTACGGGCACAATCGTTGCTGCTGGCATTGGTCGAGGAAGTCGGTCAGGTATCAAGCCTCGCGTCGAATGATACCGAACCGACGCGAATCGCTTTGATGTCTCCTGCGCAACCATCAAACCACTCTGTGAATATCTTGCTAGCCGAAGACAACGAGGTCAATCAGTTTGTTGCCACCGAAATTCTACGCCAGGCAGGCTACCAGATTACCGTCGTCGACAACGGTCAACTGGCCGTCGAACAGGCGATGCAAGGCGACTTCGACCTGGTGCTGATGGATTGCCAAATGCCGGTGCTCGATGGATTCGACTCTACCAGGGCATTGCGAATTCGCGACTGCCGCAATCGACTCGACACCATGCCCATGCCGATTATCGCCTTGACTGCCAATGCGATCGCAGGTGATCGCGAACGCTGTCTGCAGACCGGCATGGACGGCTACGTGACCAAACCGATCGATCCGCGCGAATTGGTAGCCGAGATCCAGCGGCTGATTCAACGAACGCCGGAGGTCAAGGAAACGCCGGCTACAAAGGCCGAATCCCCGGTATGTACGGGTGCTGTTGCGATGGTCAATGAACTTTCGAGCAGTAGCGAGATCGAGCCCATCGAGGTTGCAAGGGTACACTGCGTGGCCGAGCGTGCCGAGAATGTCAAGTCTGCATCGCCGATCGACGTGGCTGCCGTGCGGCATCGTTGTGGCGACGACATGCTGCTGGTGCAGCGAGTGCTAGCGAAGTTTAGCGGAACCTTACGGCCGAAGGTGGCTGCGTTGCACCAGACGCTGGTCGCAGGCGACCTGCCAAGCGTCCGACTGCAAGCGCATGCGTTGAAGGGGGCAGCCGCGAACTTGGCGGCCGAGCCCATTCGCCAAGTTGCCGAACAGCTCGAACAGCTCTCGCCCACGGTAACGGCATCGGACGCCTTGCGACCGGTTCAAACTCTCGAAATCGAAATGGAACGCTGTCTCGAGTTCATCGAGACGCTTTTGAATGAAACCGGGGGCAAATAACAGCGGCGACATCGAGCGCTACCCGCGTATCGGCTAATTTAGGCTGCACCCGCTAATTCAATCAGTCTTCAACTCGCCTTGACCGTGGGCGTACTAGCCACTATTCTTCCCGCCGCGAGATTTTATCTCAGCAGCGCAGACTTGATCGTAGGACGGACCTCGGGTCCGTTAACCGTCAACGCCCAGTGTGTTGACGAACCTGAGGTTCGTCCTACAGGCACGTCAACTTATAATTCCGCGGTCCGGCTTAGTTAATTTGTCGCAAAGCACGGCCACCCGACAAAAGTAACGGTCCCCGACATCATTTTAAGGCAAAACAGAGTGAATCGGCACAAGGACGTGCCGGGCACGAAGAGTTCACATTCTTGGATTTCACGGAGCGCAACGAGGCATGAAGCCCAGCGACGCCCAACACCGACTATTGTGCAGCCGTCGAGACCTGTTGGTCTACGGCGGACTGCTGTTGTTGACCGGTTGCACCGGCCCTGCCATTCGCTCGCAAAGCCCCGAGAGCGCTGAGCTGACCGAGATCGAAAACGAAATTCGCTTGGTAGGCGATGTGGCCGGCCCGTACGGCCTCGATTTTCTCAAGGTCGAAGGTCCCGCGCTGGTCACCGGCCTTAAAGACACCGGCGTCGATCCGCCGCCGTCATCGCAACGCTCGGCGTTGTTGGCCGATATGCAAGCGCGCGACGTGGTCAATCCGGCCAAAGTCTTAGCTTCGCCGACCAACTCGCTGGTGTGGGTCCGCACGTTCTTGCCCCCTGGCATCCAAAAAGGCGAAACGCTCGATGTCGAAGTCCGCGTACCCGCCAACGTCGAAACAACCGATTTGAGTGGCGGCTGGATGATGCAAACCCGGCTCAAGCAAATGGCCGTGCTGGGCAACTCGATCAAAGAAGGGCATGTCCTCGCGATTGCCGAGGGAGCGGTGTTGGTCGATCCCGTTTTGCAAAAGTCTGAAGACAGCTCGGGGTTGCAACGCGGACGCGTGCTGTCGGCGGCGCGCGTACTCAAGTCGCGCAACCTGGGCTTGGTTCTTCGCAGCGACGAAAAATCGGTCTATGTCAGCAAGCAGATCGGCGACGCTTTGAATCGGCGGTTCCACACATTCAATCGCGGCACCAAGCAAGGCATTGCCACGCCCAAGAACGACGAATTTGTCGACCTGGTCGTGCATCCGCGATATCAACACAATTTGCCGCGTTATTTGCGTGTGGTTCGCTCGATCGCGCTGACCGAATCCCCCTCGCAACAACTCAAGCGGTTGGAATTGCTCGAACAACAGTTGATGGACCCGTTTACGGCGGCGAACGCCGCAATCCGGCTCGAAGCCATCGGCAAAGCGGGTATCAAAGTTCTCCACAAAGGTCTGGCCGCCAAAGACGCCGAAGTCCGCTTTTATTCGGCCGAAGCGCTGGCCTATCTCGACGATGCGCAAGCCGCCAAACCGCTGGCCGACGCGGCTCGCAACGAACCGGCTTTCCGCGTCTTCGCTCTCACCGCACTTAGTACGATGGACGATGTGGCCGCGGCCGACGAGCTTCGCGCGCTGCTCGATGTGCCCAGTGCCGAAACGCGCTACGGTGCTTTTCGCGCATTGTGGGGTATGAACAAGAACGATCCGCTAGTCCGAGGCGAGAACCTGTCCGACAAGCTCAGTCTGCATATCATCGCCAGCACTTGCACGCCAATGGTCCACGTCACTCGCAGCTACCGCGCCGAAGTCGTGTTGTTCGGCCAGGAGCAAAGGTTCCAGGCACCTTTTACACTGGAAGCCGGTAAGGCGATTGTCGTCAAAGCCGAAACCGACGATCAGGTGGTGATCAGCCGCTTTGCAATCGGCGCGCCTGATCGTCAGCTTGTGGTCAGTTCCAGAATTGAAGAAGTCATTCGCGCGGTCGTTGCCATCGGCGGACATTATCCCGACGTCGTACAGTTGCTGCAATCGGCGCGTGTCGCCAGGACCTTGCCGACGCGGCTCGAAGTCGATGCGCTGCCGGCCGCGGGACGGCGTTACGATCGCGGCGTTAATTCTGAAGGTTCGGAAGCCGACGATCAGCAATTCGAAGTTACGGGTAGCCTGCCCAATCTGTTTGGCAACCGCAGCCTGGACTCGCTCGATACGAAAGACAGCGCTAGCGAGAAACTGAGTGAGTAGGCGTCTGTAGGAGCCGATTCCTATCGGCGACTCCCGATATCGTCTTTACTCGTTCCCACGCTCTGCGTGGGAACGTTCCTTCGGACGCTCCGCGTCCCTTGACGCTGATGTGAAGTGAGAAACCGTTCGGACGACCGAACGATTATGGCCGCGGAGCGGCCCCTAAAGCATTCCCACGCGGAGCGAGGGAACGAGGGAAACGCGGAGCGAGGGAACGAGGGAACGAGGGATGTCCCCTGGGCTGATTGTAGAAATCTCGGGCCGACAAATGCAGCAGGGCATGATAAACTAATGGGCTAAGCGTTCGTGATTCGAAAATCTTCGCCCTGCCTTTAGCCTTCATTTCGCGCTCGATGCTTCGCGCCCTCGAACTATCCGGCTTCAAGAGCTTCGCCGATCGAACGCGCCTCGACTTTCCGCGTGGGATCACCGTCGTCGTCGGACCCAACGGCTCGGGCAAGTCGAACATTGTCGATGCCATTAAATGGGTGCTGGGCGAACAAAGCGTCAAAAGTTTACGCGGCAAAGAGATGGCCGACGTGATCTTCAACGGCTCGGCCAGTCGGCGTCCGCAAAACTCCGCCGAAGTTACGCTGACATTCGACAATAGCGAAGGCCGGCTGGGGCTCGATACTCCCGAAGTGCATATCACCCGCCGGGTTTATCGCAGCGGCGAAGGCGAATACCTGATCAATCGGCAAGCCTGCCGGTTACGCGATATTCGCGACCTGTTTGCAGGCACCGGCGTCGCCACCGAGGCCTACAGCGTCATCGAGCAAGGCAAGGTCGATGTGCTGTTGCAGTCGTCACCCAAAGACCGGCGTTTAATTTTCGAAGAGGCCGCCGGCATCAGCCGCTTCAAAGCCAAAAAGGTCGAGGCCCTGCGTAGGCTCGAACGTGTCGAGCAAAACTTGCTGCGGCTCTCGGACATTGTCGACGAAGTCGAAAGCCGGCTGCGCGCGGTTCGATTACAAGCAGGCAAGGCACGCCGCTACCAAGAATACGCCAACCGACTACAAGAATTGCGCACGCAAGTCGGCCTGAACGATTGGCGATCGCTATCCGATCAACTCGCCGCTTTATTGAACGAGTGCGACGCCTACCGGCAAGAATCCGCCGTTGCCGCGGCGGCAGCCGAACGGGTCGAGGCCGACGCCCTCCAAATCGATGTTCGCTTGGCCGAAGTCGATGATTTAGTCAGGACTAGCGAAGCGCGGATTGCGCATAATCGCGAACGCGTCGTCGCACTCGAATCGACGATGGAATCCGAACGTGGGCGAACCCACGACTTCGAAGATCAAGCTGGGCGTCTGCGCCGACAATTGGCAACGATGAGCACGCGCGCTTTCGATCTGGACGAACATCGTCAGGCAGCGCAAAACAGCATTGAAGCGGCCGATGTTCGGTACCGAGAGTTAAGCGGACGACTGGCCGACGAGGAGCGTGCGTTGACTGCCCTGACATCGCAAGTTGATCAGATTCGCACTGAGAATGAACAGCGCCGCGCCTCGCAGTTGGAACAGATGCGCACGGCGGCCGCGCTGGCCAACGAGATCAAGTCGCTCGATTCGCAGTTGACTCGCAACGAAGAACGTCGGCAAAACTGTTTACAGAAACTGGCTCAGCTCGATACCGAACGTTTACGAGTCAACAGCGAGATCTCGGACCTGCGTAGCGAACGCGAACGCTTGCTCGAACGGGTCGAAGTGCGCAACGCCGATCTGGCCACCGCGCGGCAACAACTGACCGAAAGCCGACAACAACTCGTAATCCGACAAAAAGAACTTGCCCAATGGCGCGAACGCTTGAGTGGGGCGCTGGAACGCGCGTCGGTCCTCGAAGAGTTGGAAAAACGGCTCGAAGGAGTCAGTGCCGGAGTGAAGGAAGTGCTGCGGCTGTCGCGAGAAGAACCGCACGGACCATTCAAGCAAGTGCGCGGATTGCTGGCCGAGTTGCTCCAGGTCAATGTCGAATCGGCCGCGCTGATCGAAGTCGCTTTGGGCGAGAAGGCTCAGCACCTGGTCGTGGGGCCGGGCAGCCGGTTGCTGGAGCATCTCGCGTCGGAGCATGACAAATGGCAAGGGAGAGTCGGGTTTCTGCCGTTAGATGTTGTCGCTGCGAATCGTCGCGCGGGGTCAGCATCGAGTGCGGCATTATCGACAGCCGCTGACTACAGCGACCAAACCGGCGTGTTGGGACGGGCCGATTCGTTCGTTGAAACCAGTACCGATCTCGCTCCGCTGGTCGAACGGTTGCTCGGCGGCACATGGATAGTCGACAAACTTTCGACGGCTATCGAACTCGCACAATTGGTCCCCGGGCAAAGCCCGGGGCTGAGCGCCAGCTTCGTCACCCTCAGCGGTGAATTGCTGGCCGCCGATGGCACCATTACCGTCGGGCCGCGGCACACCTCGACCGGGTTGATCTCGCGGCGCAGCGAACTGCGTGCGTTGCGCGTTCAAATTGGCGAATGGGAACGCAAAGTCACTGAGACCGAGCTGATCACCTCGGAACTGGAACGCCAGGTCAACGACCGCGACGAGCGCGTGACCCAATTGGCGACCTCGCATCAGTCGGCTGCCGATGAGCTGTCCGAACTGCGGATGCGGCTGAACATTGCCGAGCAGCGACAGCAGCAACTCGATGAGCAGTACCGAACTATCACCGACGATGCCCGCGCCGCTACCGACCAATGCCAAGCGGTCATCCAAACGCGAGCCGTGACGCGAGGCAAGCTGGAACAAATTCAAGGCAGCTTGGCGCAGACGGAAGCACGGCTACAAGAGAACGCTCGGCGAATCGATCAGCTCGATGCCAACCGTCAAACCCGCAGTCGCGAGGCAATGACCGTTAAGTTGGAGCTGGCGCGGAGTGAACAGCAACTCGATCATTTACGCGGTGAGGTTCGTCGCTTCGAGCAAGAACGCAACGAACGCCGGCGCGGAATTAGCGAAGGTCGCGAACAATTGGTGATCGCGTTGGAACGAATTCGCGAGTCCGATTCGAAGGTGCTGTCGGCCGAATCGGAACTAGCTGAGCTGTATCTACGCAAAGAATCGTTTGGCAGCGAAACGATCACCCTGGTCGAGCGACGCGAAGCGTTGCGACTCGAACGCGCTACCGATGTCAGCGAGGGGC
>JAYTAU010000302.1:0-4291 GCA_043737375.1 Planctomycetia bacterium | reverse complement strand
ACCGTAGCCCGCCATGATCCCACGAAAGCTGTTCGTCGAACTGGTGGGATGCGACTGCATGCAAAGGCCCGCCAGTCGGTCGACTTCGTGCGGGTCGGTGACTTCGGCGATCGTATCGATTCCGCTTGGCGATACGGCGACCAGCACGAGCTTATGCCCCAATCGCAGTAAGTGCATTTGTTGTTTACCGACCAGCGGTGCTCGGCCGAGTACCTCGACCACATCGCTCGAGAGCACGCGATTGCGATTCGGCATGCCGCGTTTCATGCACCAGGCAACCACCATGAACAAGCCCAGCACGATGCCTAAGCTTCCCAACACGGTCAATACCGAATCGATGTTACGCTTCGGCGCGTCGGTCTTCGCAGCATCGCCGGTGATCGGCTTGGGCTTATCGGCTGCGGATAATTTGAGCGGAGTCTTGTGGTCGGATTTCGTTGGCTCGGCGATCTTCGACGGCGCGAGAATGGGGGATGAAAAGCTGGGCGGAGCAATCGCGGTCGGCGGCGGGGCGGCGACTGCATCGGTCGTAAACGAAGCCTGTTTTGCCGGAAAAGCGTCGCGATTGGCAAACGGATCTTGCCGCGGCTCGGCTCGATTCGTGTCGAGTGTGATCGGTGCCTGGAATGCCGCGGGCGAAACGTCGGTGGCGTTTCCAGGAAACGCGGCATCGCTTCGCGGTAGCAGCTCGCCGGTGCGTGCCGCATCTCGATCGCTCGGCGTTCGATCGTACACGCTGCGTTGCGGCGGATCGCCCAGCACGGTGCTTGTATGGAGCGTCGCGCAGATTAGCGTAAACGCAAGAAAGGCGCTCAGTAATAACTTGATGCGATGAAATTTTGACTGAGACCAGCCCAGTCGCTCGCTCGTCGTAAGGAGTTTGTACATCCGTGCACGGCTCTTTCGCAGGGGCGCCAGATACTTGCCGATAGGTTTCCGGCTAAACACTGACGCAGTTTTTGACTCACGGGATGATGGAGTCTTTTATGAACACATTCGAACTGCTGAATACATCGACCGGCAGTTCAAGCCACGGCACTTTCACCGGCGACCAGTTCGGCCACGCGAACGCAAAAATTATCGTTCAAAATCAACACTTCTCCGCGAGCGATCAGTCGCCCATTGACATAAATATCGACCGGATCGCCGGCCAAACGATCGAGCGGCACTACGGCCCCTTTGCTGAGTTTCAACACATCTTCCAGATACATGTGAGTGCGGCCTAGCTCGATCTTCAGGTCGAGTTCGACGTCGCGCAACAGGTCCAGCGTAGCGCTTTCGGTCGAGGCCGGCGCGCCCGAAAAATCGACGAGTTTGAAGGTCGAGACGCCTGGCGGCATCGGCTCGGTGCCTTGAATCGATGCCAGCGCTTTCTCGGCTTGGTTGAACAGATACTCGATATCGCCGGCCGCGATGCCGCTATGGTCGAGACGTGACGAATCGGCCGCAGCGTGCGCGGGTTGACGGGCAGGAGCGGACTGCATCGGACGCGGTGGTGCCGCCGGCGAAGGCTGCGACGTCGGTACGGATTGCGACATCGACTGCGATGAACCGCCTTGCTTGAGCAGGGCCTCGATTTCGTTCTGACCCAGGGTTGCTATGGGGTCGGAGGAAGTTGCGGCGGCAGCGGGCTTGACTGGCTGCGGCGCGGGGGCGGCAGATTTGGCCTGCGCAAGCAGCTTTTCGATGTCGTCCTGGCCAATTTGTTCTGCATCGCCGGCCATGGAATCCATTCCTTGTGCGACTTAACGATCGGACTTTTGTTCCGCCGCATCCTGCGACGGTTCAGCGGCGATTTCGGCTACCAACTCGAAGTGCAAGCGGGTGAACTTAATAGTCGGTTCAATTCGCTCGCTAGCGCTTCGTGCTTATATATTGGCTCCGGCGATTCCAGCCTAGTCTTTGCCCGTATTGACTACTGTTGAACCACGGCGAAATCGCTGAAGATAACTTCCTTCAACATCGGGGCTCCGAAAAGCGAATTAGTTTTCGCCAAAATCTGTCTTTTGATCAAGCCCAATGCCGGGTCCGAAAGGTCCGACATCTGCGCATTTCGAATGATGACGATCACTTGATCGCGGAAGCGATGCTTATTCTTTTTCAATAACTTACCGAACTTACTGTGGTCCTCGGGCTCGGCGTCTTTTTTCTTGCCATGACCGTCATCGTGCCCGCCTGCCGCGGCCTCGCCGCCGGCGTGTTCGGGCTCTGCTAGCACGGCGCCATAGAGATGAAAGTCGATTAGCAACGTGGTATTGGTACTAGGATCGATCGAGGTAATGCTGAACTTCCCCAAGTCGCATTCGCGTCGTTCGGCGTGAGGATCTTCGGCGTGAGGGTCGTGCTTATCCGCAGCGTGGCCTTTGTCCTTTTTGTGGTCCGTCGCGACGGTCGCCGAATCTGCGGAGGGCAATAAAAACCATGCCAGCAAGCATTGCAATACAACGATCGCCGCCAGAATGCCGCCGATCTTCAGCTTGCCCGATAGGCCAGGCTTTTTCGCGCCGGCGTCGGCCTCTTTTTCTTTGGCCGCGGCGGCTGGAGCATGTTCGGACATCGGGCTTGCATCCTTCGATTTAAACTGCGGCAGCAAACAGCCGCCGGAGAGCAACTTGGATTAACCAATCGGCTTTTGCCCAGAACAGGGCAAGGTCCATGCAACCGTAGCTTGCGCGTTGGTTTAGAGCAAATCGTCACCGCCCGATCGTTCCAAAGCGACGAGCCGGGTGCTGCCGATTATTCCAGCACGATCAAAGAATCCGAATTTGCAGGGTGCTGCTCACTAAGCGCATCAGGCTGAAGCCTGACCTTCGCGTCGTCCCAGCGCCGGCGAGATCAGCCATTTGCTGCGTTGATACTCGACGGCGCGCAGCAACACGTCGTCCATCGACTCGGTGACCACCAGCCGGTCGCCGTTGATCAACGTAATGTACGTGTCGGGCAGCGACTCGACATAGCGAATCAATTCGGCGTTCAGAATGAACGGTTCGCCGGTCAGTCGAGTCAGTTTAATCATGAACGGTTAGGACGGAAGTGAATTAACCACGGAGTCACGGAGAGGAATGTATCGCGCCAAGGGTCGGAGACGCAAAGTCAATTAGCGTTGGTTCAACAGCAAAAGAAGGTTCAGTACCTATTTTCATAGCGTTCGGGTGTTTTGCGCTGGTCGCAAGAATTTCGCTGAATGACTCGAATTGCACCCAACCCTGATCATAGCTCTCCGTGCCTCTGTGTCTCCGTTGTAAAGCTTAACGACGAAGATTCAACAGTTCGTCGAACAACTGTTGAGACGTGGTGATGACGCGCGTGTTGCCTCGATACATGGTCGAGGCCAGAATCAAGTCGATCAGGTTCTTGCCGATGTCGGTGTTCGACAATTCCGTGGCACCGGCAATGATACTGCCGATACCTTGCGAATTAGGGTCGCCTTCGATCGGCAGGCCCGAGTTGACACCGGCCGCAAATGCATTTTCACCGCGTGCTTCGAGACCGGCCGGATTGGCGAATCGCGCTAAACGAATCTGTCCTAAATCGCGAGTCACACCGTTGGTAAACACGCCGCGGACGGTGCCGTCTTCGCCGACGATAAAGCTCGATAGCGTACCGGCACCCGAACCATCTTGTCGCGTGGCGGCCAACGTCGATTTGGCAGCCGACAGACCTGAGAGTTGCGATAGATCAAGTTGAAATTCCAACGGCTTGATCGACGCGATATGGGCACGGTCGATCGACACCGTGTCTTGGGTGATGGTGACGACGTTGCCCTCGCCGTCGAACTTGATCAAGCCCGTGCCGACGGCGATTTCAACTCCCGACTGCGGATCGTTGTCGCCGGAATCGGCAAACCAACGATAAGTGGTGCTCGTGGAATCGCGGGCTTCCAATACGGTAGTCACGCGCACGTTTAGCGGGATACCCAGTGAGTCATAAACCTGAAAACTAGTGGTAGCCGATTGGCCGACGGCCGCTTGAATCGATTGAAAACCGAGCTGCGGATTTGTGGGCAGACCGCCGCTAGCCGGATCGAGCTTAAACGCCGACAGATCGACATCGATCGCATTCCCGGTGCCGTTGTTGCCGACGAACTGAAAGCGACCGTTGCTGACCGAACCACCAGGGCTGATCAAGCCGCCGGTCGGATTTTCGCTGCTGGGGATCGGGTTGGACGAGTCGTCGCCGGTTGCGCGAATACCGAACGAATCGGACATGAAGTCGACCAGCTCTTGGGCCGTGGTCGTGCTGTTGACGGTAAATTCCTTGGGCGGCTTCAGTTCGGCACCACCTTTTTTGC
>JAYTAU010000301.1:0-4291 GCA_043737375.1 Planctomycetia bacterium | reverse complement strand
GTAAACCGGCCGCATTGCTTGTCGATTCTGTTAGCGGTTAACAGCCGTGCGCGCAGCATCGCCACGATGATCGATACCAGCATGATGATGACGCAACTCACGGTGATGACTGCAGGCAGCGATGATTGACGCGATTGAGGTGCCATGATAACGCCTGCGATCAACAACACCAATCCTGACAAAAAACCTAACCAGCCCCCAAGAATTGCGTTTCTGCGCCGCCGCGAATGTTGTTCGCAAACACCGACATCCAAAGTCATTTTCTTCTGTAGCACTACGGCCAAAATGATGAAGGGAAGCAGTCCACCCAGCAGACCCAAAAATAACCAGCGGCTGTGCCACGTCAGCTTTTGGACTTTCGACAATGCCAAGTCGGTTAAGTTGCATTTGATGCACCGGGCCGGCAATGCGGCACCTCGCGGCACGACCAGTAAATTCCCATCGCGCCAAACTTCGGGAGTTTCCGTCGTGTCGACCAATCGCGCCAGGGGCACATCCACAACTTGCGACGCGGCGTACGGATTAGAACTTTGCGGTTCGGTCATCGCTAATGAATATCCTGGCGAATCAGAATATAGATTTGGATACGGTCGTCCCATCCTGATGGCAATAAACGAAATAGTCAAATGGAAGAAGGCCGTTGATTGGTCGTAGCGACAACCGCGTCATAATGGTGTTAACGTATATTGGCACGCATTTTGCATTTTACAGATTTCGTTGATTGCATCTGACCTACATGCGATGAATGACTTGCCGGGGCTGGAGACAAAGAAGAGGCGCTTTGTGAGCCGGGGCCGGTAAACGAAGAGGCAAAACGTAGGTCAAATTGGCATTTTAGGGCTGGAATCATCGCAAAACTCGCGTCGCACGGTTGAGATGACCGTTCGCAGATCCCGTTTTGTGCTTCAGCAGTATGCCACGACAGGCGAGTTGGAAGTCTGCCAGAGACAGACTTTTAACTCGCCTGTTCTTTTTTGATACACGCAAAATAATACATATGTATCAAAATGCATATCCCTAGGTTTTCGCTCATGCTCTCGTTCGAGGCATCGCAAAACTTTTTCTCAAGTTTTTTTGAATCTCATTTTCGGCAAGTGTGACGCCCGGTGAGATGGCATTTCTCTTATGGGGTGGTCTGATCTGCAATTTACGGCGCGTTGATGCCCGTCGATTTCACTGATTGTGGAACTCGAGCGTGGTTGATGCGTCAATCTTTCGCGGACTTGATGAGCCCTTGCTGAAGTCGTAACACTTGCAGATCTGCTGGCATTGCAGGAATAAACTGCATCAATTGTTGCGAACTACAGATTATTGATACAGGCCTATTCGGTCGAATTCTTCGATCGGCCTATCGAACCAAAGTTGGCATGTGGGTTCGGCCTGTAGTACGATGAGAATTACTACGACGAAGTTTATTGGCTTGCTGCGGTTATCCTAACGCGCGCACTTTGAGGATTTAATTATGTCAGCCGCTCGGGGCCGATACTTTTCGGGCCGTTTCTTTCACGCAGGCGTTGTCGCGAGTATTGTCTCGGCATTGCTAGCAGCCGATTATCTGTGGGCTGCCGGAACATTAAATACATCTGAAACCGGTAAGTCCGATAGCGCTAAGGCAACACCCAAGGCCGAAGCTGTCGCCAAGCCCCCAGCAAAAGGGAACGTGCAGACGTATGGTAGCCCGCAGGTTGCCTACATCAACGAGCTAATTCGCAAGGGCTGGACCGAAAACGATTTGGTGCCCTCGGCCCCGGCCCCTGAAGGCGAATGGTGCCGTCGTGTGTTTCTCGACATCATTGGTCGCGTGCCGTCGGTGAGTGAGCTCGAAAAGTTCTTGAGCGATCGCTCGCCCGACCGCAAAGCTCAGCTCGTCAACCGACTGCTGTCGGAAGATTATGTCGAAGAGTATGCCCGGAACTGGACCACGATTTGGACCAACATTTTGGTCGGACGTGCTGCCGCCGATAACGACGGTCGCACGATGGTCAGCCGCGAAGGCATGCAGCAATACTTGCGTCGTGCGTTTCAGAAGAACAAGACCTACGACAACATGGTCATGGAGTTGGTTTCGGCCAAGGGAAGCAACAAGCCTGGCGAAGAAAATTTCAACGGCGCCGTGAATTTTCTGACCGGCAAGCTCGAAGAAAACGGCGTTCAGGCCACCGCCAAGACCGCGCAAGTGTTCTTGGGTATGCAGGTCCAATGCACCCAATGCCACAATCATCCGTTCAACGAATGGAAGCAAAATCAGTTTTGGGAACTCAATGCGTTCTTCCGGCAGACGCGTGCTCGGCGCGCGTCGGGCCCGCGCGACATGGCCGCGACCGAACTGGCCAATCAAGATTTTCGAGGCGAAGGGAGTCGCGATGACGAGGCCGAGATTTATTACGAATTGCGTAACGGCATCTTGAAAGCGGCTTACCCGGTATTTGTTGACGGCAAGACCGAGATCTCCAAGAGCGGTTCCGTCAGCGCTGTCGATCGTCGCACCGAACTGGCCAAGCTGATCGTCGGTTCCGACTACATGGCTCAGGCAATGGTCAATCGCATGTGGGGGCACTTTATGGGCTACGGCTTCACCAAGCCGGTCGACGACATGGGCCCTCACAATCCGCCGACGCATCCCGAACTATTGGCTCGGCTGGGCGAAGATTTCAAGACAGGCAGTTACAACGTCAAGGATTTGATTCGTTGGATCGTCCTGAGCGAACCCTACTCATTGTCGAGCATGGCGTCGGGCGGGACTCGCCAATTGAATAAGAAAGACGATCCGTCGCTGGGAGAAAAGCCTCAGTTCAGCCGGTTTTACTTGCGTCAGATGAGCGCCGAACAATTGTACGAATCGCTGATCGTGGTGACCGAGGCCCAAAAAACTCAAGGCAGTTATGAACAGCAGGAGAAGACCAAGGGGGATTGGCTACGTCAATTTACGCTGGCATTCGGCACGGACGAAGGGGACGAGTCGACCACATTCAACGGCACCATTCCGCAAGTGCTGATGATGTTCAACGGAGACCTGGTCAAGAAAGCGACCAACGGCGAAAAGGGGAGCTTTTTGGAACAAATTGCCGTCAACGGCAAGCTGAATATGAAGGATAAGATCAACTACCTATTCATGGCCTCGATGGCACGTCGCGCCAATGACAAAGAATTGGGGTTTGTCGAAAAGACGCTCATGCCGGCCCGAAAAGGAGACGTGCTGCACACCTTGCAAGATGCCTGGTGGGTACTGCTCAATAGCAACGAGTTTATTTTGAATCATTAAAACAGTTTCCATACAGGCTGTTTTTTCAAGGCTATGAAATAAGATAGCGGTCTTGTAGCGAATATTAGTTAACGAACACGACAATCATTTCAGAACGCGGTATTCCATCAGCATTTCCACGAACAGCGGCGCAGCCGGGAGCAAAACAATGAGCAATTCGCAGATACCCGCCGGAATGACTCGCCGGCACTTCATGGAGCATTTGGCCGGCGCTTCGGTCATGGCCGCTCCGGCGATGGCGTTTACCAACACGCTGATGGCGAACGCCGCCGACATGAAAAAGAAGCAGAAGGCAGCCATCCTGCTTTGGATGGGTGGCGGACCCAGCACGATCGACATGTGGGACATGAAGCCAGGTGCCGACACCGGCGGTCAATTCAAGCCGGTCAGCACCAGCGCCGACGGCGTGCAGATTTGTGAACATCTGCCGCTGATGGCCAAGCAGATGCACAACATGGCCATCGTTCGCTCGATGAGTACCCGTGAAGCCGATCACGGTCGCGGCCGTTATTACATGCACACCGGCTATGTGCCCAATCCGAATATCGAACATCCGAGCTACGGTTCGGTAATCGCCCACGAGCTGGTCGAACAGCGTCAAAACTTGGAAATTCCGCCGTTCGTCGCCGTCGGCGGCGGCAGCGTCGGCCCCGGTTTCTTGGGCATGACCTGGGCGCCTTTCGTGGTTAATAGCAACGGTGACGTTCGCAACCTGAACATGGGCATGGACATGAACCGGGTTGCCGAACGTCGTGCGATGTTGGCCGGACTCGAAGGCCAGTTCGCCAGTCAAAATCGCGGCGGCTCGGCCGTCGATCATCAGAAGGTCGTCGACAAGACCTGGAACCTGATGACCAGCAAGCAAATGGATGCGTTCAAAGTCAATCAAGAAGAAGCAAAAACCCGCGAGCGCTATGGCAACACGGGCTTCGGTCGTGGTTGCTTGATGGCTCGTCGTTTGGTTGAAACCGGTGTGCCTTTTGTCGAAGTCGATTTGGGCGGCTGGGACAATCACGGCAACATCTTCCC
>JAYTAU010000300.1:0-4295 GCA_043737375.1 Planctomycetia bacterium | reverse complement strand
TAAACGATTCCCTCGGCGAGGACGCCGAGGCTCTGATTTCCCCCGATCCTCGCTGCTCACCCCTCATCCGCTCCTCCCTCACGCCGCCACGTTGATCGCCCCTTGCGGGCAGCGGAGCCGAAACAGCCCGAAGATTTCTTGCTGCGTCAGACCGGTGCGGCGATGGGCTTCGGCACCGCTAAAGATCGTGTCGAACAGCTCACGCTTTTCTTCCAGCACCTGATTGATGCGCTCTTCGATCGTATCGAGCGCCAAGAATCGCGTGATCGTAACCGGGCCCGACGCGCCAATCCGATGCGCGCGGTTAATGGCTTGATCTTCGACCGCCGGGTTCCACCAGCGATCGAACAAGAACACGTAGCTGCTGAACTGCAAATTCAGGCCCACGCTGCCCGCGCCGTAGCTCATCAGAATGACGTGCTTCGATTTGTCCTCGCGGAACTGCTCGATCACCGTCTCTCGCTGCTTGTGTGGAATTTTTCCATGATATTCGAGCACGCCGAACTCGTTGAGCCGGGTCTTCAGCTTGGCGATGGTTTCGGTCCATTGGCTGAAGACAATCGCCTTCTGCCCGCTGGCGGCAACTTCTTCAAGATCGGCGGCCAAGCGTTCGAGCTTGCTGCTCTCGCCGGTTGCAGGGTCGAAGTTGCAAATTTGTTTAAGCCGCAGCACCAGTTCGAATACATGCTGAATCGTGGCGGCCTCGGCCATGTCGGTCAGCCGCAACACCCCTTCTTCCTCGGCGATTCTGTACGTCTGGCGCTGTTGCGACGATAGCTCGATGTCCGCATCTCGAAATAATTTGGGCGGCAACTCGGTCAGCACTTTGTCTTTGGTGCGGCGCAGAATATAGTCGGCGGCCGCTTTGCCCATAGCGCGGGGTTTCATCTCGCGACTGAGATGGCCCGGCGCGACGAACTCGAAGATGCCGACCAAGTCGTCAGGGCTGTTTTCGACCGGCGTGCCGGTCAGCGCCCAACTCCGCGAGCGCGAGAGCGACGTGACCACCTGGCTGGTAGTGCCGTTGCGATTTTTGATGCGCTGCGATTCGTCGAGCACGACCAGGTCGAAGTTCATCGCCCCGTCGGCGACTAAGTGTCGATCGCGAACCAGCACTTCGTAGTTGGCGATTTTGATCGGTACATCGGCCAGTTGCCACTGCCATTGCCGGCGCGTTTGATCCCCTTCGATAATCGCAGTCGGTAATTCTGGCGCCCATTGCGTGAACTCGCGCTGCCAATTGGTGACCAGCGGCTTAGGGCAAACCAACAACACCGACTGCAGTTCGCCGGCGTGCAACAGCAAGCGAATCGCCGTGATGGCTTGCATGGTTTTGCCCAGCCCCATCTCATCGGCCAGCACGGCGGCCACGCGCGGGTATAAAAACGCGACCCCTTCGAACTGATACGGGAACGGATGAAACGGAAACTGCAATGCACTCTCGCCGAGGAGCGTTTGCAGCGACGGTTGCAGCAGATAGTACAGCCGATCTTCGAGCTTGACCGTGTCGGCCGGCGGACGCAGACGACAGTGCGCGGAGACTGGGGGCTGGGGGCTAGAGGCTGGAGACTCGGGGGAAATCAGAGCCTCGGCGTCCCCGCCGAGGGAATCGTTTAGCATTTCTTCGCACGAGAGCGAGGAATGGGGCTCGGGGCTTGAGGCTGGGGGCTGGGAGTCTATGGCAGCAGGTGGGACCGTCGCCAGCTTCAACGCTGTTGGCGGGCGAAACGTGTAGCTGGTCGTGCGAAGCTTACCGGCGGAAACCGGTGATGCCACTGGAATTGAGATCACTCGCGGCGCAGCAACAGCGAGCGGAATCGCAAGCACATTCGTGCTGACCGACAGTGCATCGCTGAAGAGTGTCGAATCGATGCATTCAACGCGCGTTTCGCTCGTCGTTATCAGCAGCGACTTTGTCACTACAGCTTGATCTGAGGCCAATCGCCAGGACCAATCGCCGGTCGGTGGCGAGAGCGCGACATCGTTGATTAGTAATTCATTCGCGTTCATTCGTATCCATTCGCGGCTAACTCGACTGCGATCTGTCCCGGTTTAAGCAGCCGCGCGCGAACCGCGCTGCGCCTCTTCGATCGCTGCGCGAATGCGTCCGAACGGCTCACCCAGATCGAATGCGTCGCCAACCTGTTGCAGCCGCTCTAACACCACCTCACGATCGGTTGCTCGATCGGTGGAGAGTGACAACTGATTTTTTCCGAACGTCAGCGCTATGCGTCCACTCGATTGGCGATCGGCGATGCGTTCGGTCGACTGCGGAGTGATGTTGGTCACCAGCGCGACCGGCATCGGGGTATGGCTTCGCAATGACAGCACGTGCGGCGAGTCGGTACAGATCAACAGCACGTCGTGCGTACACTTCGCACATAACGCCTGGCCGATCTGTTCGCCATATAAATACGGCTCCAGCGTGGGGCCGTACAAAATCTGCTGGGCTCGATTCGGCTTGACCGGCGCAGTGCAATGAAACTCCAGCGGACGTCCGGCCAAATTCAGAACCAGATACCCGCCAAACAGCCCATGTTGCTCATGCTCGATAACCGTTAGAAAACCCAGGGCCGCTAAGAGCTTTTCGTCGCGCTTGGCCATCCATTCCCCCGCCTACGAATCGTCCGTGCAATTGCCAAGTAAAACGGAATTCATTCCGTTTAGGCTTTTTTTGGCTACTCTGGAACGGAATGAATTCCGTTCTACGTCTTTCTCGTTCCCACGCTCTGCGTGGGAACGTCCGTCTCGGACGCTCCGCGTCCTTCGGTTCGTAAACTAACTTCATCAGCTACGCAAGCGCCGCAGAGCGGCGAACGAGTCCTTTTCCACGGAGACCGTGGGAACAAGTCGAGTAACCGACACTTTCCATTCAATCGGAATCAGCCGCCGCCCCACTTTAGACCGCTTATGAGCAGGGCCGCATTAAGATATCTGTCTAGAATTCACTGATTTTTTGACTGCCCCTTGGTAACGCGCACTAAACAGTAGCAATTTCTCAAAACGCTGCTTAGAATGGATGCAGCCGCCCCCTGGTATACCGCGCCGAACCGGAACGATCTCGCCATGCAGTCAGACCCGCGTAGCCCCCACTCCTTGTTTACCCAACTTGACACAACTCTTTCTGCCCACCCGGCTTCCGCCGCTAGCGGCCTGGATCCGGCTCACGAACAGACGCGGCTGTTACGCGAACTGCTGAACGCTCAAGACCGCCAAAATGAGCTGCTTGAAGAGTTAGTCTCTCAAGTCGGCTCGACGCAGCGACAACGTCAAACCGAGCTAGGGCAATGGAAGCAGGCGAACCCACGTCTGGCCCGCAATTGTCGTTCGGCAGCCGACGCCCTGGGCCGCGTGCAAGCCGAGTTCCTCGATAAAATGACGCGCGAGGTGAACGAAAGCGCCGAAGACATGCTCGACGGCGATTTTGTCTTGAACGAGTTCGTCGATCGCTACGGTCCTCGCTTGGCCCATTTGAACGGAGTATTGCAAGTTCTTTCTCAGTTAAGCAGCGTGCCCAATCCCGCCAGTAATCCGTAGCAAGCCGAGCGCAGTCAACTCGACGGCCACTGGCGTCGAGTTGACTGCGCGATCCTTGAAGCGTCGATTTAGCAGCCCACCCCACCGACGCCTCCTGCAAGCGCCCCACCGATTCGATGCCCAGCCTTGCATCACTTTGCCGGCCTAAGCGGCGCGGCATTATTGCCGCCATGCCGACGGTTCGCTTTCGGCTACGCTACGCGTTGATACTGGCTGCCTCTGCCGCGCTGCTGTTCGCATCCGGCTGCTCTTAGTTTAATAACGATCTCGATCAACAACTGCCGCCTGTAGCTCGGGTCATCGAACCATTGAACGAACCCGTCGCGGTGCCTTGGTCGGGTTGGCGCGGCGATACAAATCGCGCCGTGGCCGACAGCGTTGGCGCTGATCATGGCAGCTCCGCATCAACTCACGATGTCCTGCCAAAGAATTGGACGACCGCGACAGGCATTCGTTGGAAACAGCGCATCTCTGGCGCGGGCAACTCGTCGCCGGTCGTCACCGCCAACGCTATCTTTCTGACCAGCGCGCGAACGACGGACGGTGAGACCGTGCTAGAACTGCTCTGCTTCGATCGCGCGACCGGACAGCTTCGTTGGACTCATGACGCAGCGACGTCGGATCGCACGCCCACTCACACCAAAAACGGCCATGCGTCGGCAACGCCGGTGACCGATGGCCGGCGGGTGTGCGTCGTGTTCGGCAGCGCGGGGTTATTCTGTTTTGACCTGAACGGGCACCGACTATGGCACGCGGCG
>JAYTAU010000299.1:0-10530 GCA_043737375.1 Planctomycetia bacterium | reverse complement strand
CGAGTTGGCATTGGTAAACTGGTCGAGCGCGGTCGGCATAATGCCGTCATTTGACACGGCAACATAAAACACGGTCTCCAACGCAGGATCGTTAATATCGTGGCTGAGAATCACCGTGCCCAGGTACGGATCCTTGGGGGTGAAACTGCCTCGCGACAGATCCGAGTTATCGAACCCGGCTTGCAACACGCGATCGTCGGTGATGTCGGAGGCGCGACCGTTATAAATCAACCGGCCTGCCCAATCGTAAACCGAGATACTGAGATCGGGCCGGGCGATACCATCGGCGTAGTCGATGTCGAACACCGTCGGCCAGAACGCACCCGGAGCCTGAATCAAATCGGTATCGACCGTGAACCGATACCAGTCGACATCGCCCGGTCCGCTCATCGCGCCCGAGACATTCAATGCACCGCGATCCGTGGTCACCAAATTACCCAAATCTTGGGCGTTGCCACGAGTATCGTTGACGGCGGCAGACTCGCCCGATTCACCCAACAGCGGTGAATGTTCGGGCTTACCGAACACCTCGACCGCATTGGTTGCAAAGCGAATGTCGGCATATTTGACCGAAGAACCCGGCACTTCGTCCAGCTCTTGAATGCGGACCTGCAACTGATAAGCGCCGCTGGTCACACCGACGCCCGAGCCATCGACCGCTGCTCCTCGGCTGCGAATGCGTAGATAATAAGTTTGCGGAGTCTGGCTGGGTGTGCCGGGCAAAACGACGCGGAACCCGGCATCGCGCGGGTTGGTGCCGTAGAAATCGACGCCGTGGAAAATATCCTTGGCCATCGGGAAGGCTTGTTCTCCGGCGGCTTTGAACACCTTCGACGGATCGAGCGTCTCGTCGAACGAGTTATCCGAACGGACCTGAACGTTTCCTTGAGCGTCGATCAATTCGACGACGACATCGAGCGCATGGGCCGAGCGGTCGATATCGACCCAAACTTCGGTTCCGGCGCGGGCCTTGAACGAGTAGATGTCGACATCCGTCGGCACCGAAATTTGACCTTGGACCTCGACGCCCAACCGCAGGTTGTCGTCCGTACTCTTAATGTCCTTGGCAATCGAACCGATGGCTTGCGCGGTGCCGACGGTCCCGTTCGCTCGGGTGCCGTTGGGGCTGACTTCAAGTTCTTGCTCGACTGAGACGTTGCGATCGTTGCTGAAGCGATCAAGCCGGACGCTGCGCCAATCGCCCGGATTGGTCGGCGAGGGAGCGGTGGCCAAAAAGCCCAACCGTGCAGTCACCGTGGCCGTGGTGGCTGCGGGGTCCATGCTCCAAGCAAATGCGGTCGTCACGTCGTTGGGACCGTTGACAGGCCCCAGCGCCGGATCGGTAATCGGCGGCAAATCCACCAAGTCGATATTTCCGGGCACCGAATACGTGGTGCCGGCACCCGTAATCACGTTGCGCAATTGTGGAAACTGATCCGCCGCCCAGCCGTCGTATGTGGCATTCTGTAAGCCAGGGCCGGCGACATAAACTCCGCTATGGCTGAAGCCGATTTTCTCCGGCCCGTCGATGGTGAATACTTGAAAGTCGGGTTGTCCCGGAGTGCCGACGATCTGCATCACGTCGTCGCCGGGGCCTTGCACGTCTTCGTCCAGGTAATTGATGAACCGCAAGTTCCCCAGCGCCGCCGCGCTTTCGAACGTGATGATCGTGTCCATCACCTGTGAACCGTTGTCCAACTTGGTCAACGCGGTCCAAGTGACCAGGCCGTTCTGGCCCATGAATGTGCCTACGCTTTGCACCATGTCGGGAGCGATCAGCGTGGCGGGTTGAGTGATCGTGGTGGCGGCCAGATTGATGGCACCGCCGTCGCTGCCCACATCAACGTACGACAAGTAGTCGAACACGAAATTGGCGTTGGTAAACAGTTGGGTCACGCCCTGGGCGGTAAAACCTCCCAAGACCCCATCCGCGCCGTTACCAACCCGCATTTCGAAATGGCCCACCGTCGCGGTCGGCACATCGTTGTCGATCAAAGTGCCGTTATCGACCTCGGGTCCGGTCGGTAGCGTGGTGCCGGTATCCTCAACCATATTGGAGGTGTTGGTCTGCGGACGTCCTTCGGGATCGAGTCCCGCTCCGACGCTGCTATCGAACAACGATGTCAACACGACCGCATGTCCCGGCGTGCCGACGATCTGTAGCGTGCCGCCGATTCGGTCGTTGATGTCGAGCGGAATTCCGCCCGCCGTAAAACCGGCGTTGATTCCTTGCAGCTTGACGACCAGGCTTTCGGTGGCGCTACTTTCGATTCGCAACCCGCCGTAGGTGTGATGATTCTCGATACTGATTTCATCGCGCACGATGTGTACGATGTCGGTATCGTCCCAAACCGATTGCGTGGTCAACACGCCCTTGCGAATCTGCATTCCGTTGAAGCCGTTGCGGCCCAGACGATTCTCTCGAACGAGCGGACCCTGGTTCGCTTGGTAGTCGGACGATGCATCGAGCAATCCCGTGGAGCGCCCCGAGTCGCTGACCAGACTGGAATTCAAGGCGTTGACATTAATGCTGATTGTCGGCGGAGCACTACGGCTAGGGTCGGGGTTGACTTCCGAGCCGGCCAAAAACGCTTGGTTGTCGCGAATGATGTTGCCGAGAATAATCGGCTGTGCACCGCGGACAAAAACGACGGCTTCTTGATGCTCGCCGCGGCCGTTGCGGTCCGGAATGCGATTAGGATCACCCAGCGGCATGCCCGATTCGTTCTTCTCGAAAATACTGTTGGCGAGTCGAACCTCGGCCTGATGAATTTCGACGGCGTTGAAACCGGCGAAATCACCTTCGATGCTGGAAAAACCGCCGGCATAAGTCACCAACGCATTGTCGATACTGCCGTGCGACAAATGCCCGAAATACAAACCGCTCCAATCGCCCGGCAGCGGCACCGCGCCCAAATCCTCGGCCGCCGTTCCAAAGGTCGTCATCCCGCCGAAACGATCGTCCAACAACGACGTGAATATCACTCGGTTCAACGGATCGCCTTCGGCAATCAATTGCGAACTGATCTCGGTTTCGATGCGAGCGCCCTTCGACTTGACGACAATACCCGGATCGATCACCAACCGCGCATCCAAGCGTGCGCGATACTTCGGTGTTAGATTGTCGTTCGGATCCAGATACAATTCCGGACCGCCGGGCGTACCTTGAATCAACAGATTTTCCTGGAGCACGTGAACGATGTCGGTATCGTCGAAACGCGCCGTGGTCTCGAGACGGTCCAGTCGGTTGGCCGCCAAGGTGTCGATGCGAATGAACAGCCCGTTGATCGTGTTGTTGGAAAGGCTGTTGGAATAAATATCGGGGCCGACGCGATCGTAGTCGGCGTTGAATCGATCGCTGTCGGCAATGGCAAACGGAACATCCGCGACCGGGTCGGGCCGTTTGATCGTATGGTCGCCGATTTTATTGTCTTTGAAGCTGTCGGGATCGGCCGAGATGGCAGCACCGGCCGTGTCGGTAATGGTGTTGTAGGTTAGGGTCGGACGGGCTTCGACGAGATGAATCGGGCTAAACGATTGCGCCGATCCGCCCACTAGCACACTGCCGCCGCCAAACGACATTTCGGCGTGGTTGATATAGTTGACGAAAATACCCTGGTCTTCGAAAACAGTGCGGTTCTCATCGAAATCGAGTTGGTTGCGAAACACGATTCCGCCCCAATCGCCGTCGGCGGGCGTGGTGGCCGGCAAAAACGTGTCGTTGCCGATCGCTTCATTGTCGTACGAAGTGAATTGTACGCTTTTGGTCGGCGTGCCCAGGATTTGCAGATGGCCCTCGCTGCGATCGAGGCCCTGGAGTTTACTACCAACGTCGATATTCGCGCGGCGAAGTTTGAAAATCGCGCCGCCGTCGATCATCACCGTGGTTCCTTGCGGAACCTGCATCTCTTCGCCGTCGGAAAGAACTTGATTGTTCAGCGAGCTGACGCCGATTTCATACGCAATACCCGCCGCGTTACCCACGATGCGAATCACGCTCACATCGTTATTCGGATCGGCGTCGGCGTTACGCGCTTCGGCCGCGTTGAATGCCGAGGCGGTGACATTGCTGTCGATGTTGTTGAAGGGATTGGCCAAGCTGCCTAAGGGGCCCACGCCGGTGCCGGTCGCCGACTTGTCGACATACAGCGTATGTTCGGGCCGAGCCACGTTGAACCAAAAGTTGTACTCGCCGCCCGGCTTGCCGTCCGAGTCGCCGTCGAGCAAGGTGGGGCTGCCGTCGGCATCGACCAGTCCGCTAAGCACCGTGGGCGTGGGCGTATTGCTGGCGCGGAAATTCATCCGCAGCTCGTATGCGCCTTCGGTCGTGCCGCCATAACCGCTGTCGGCGGTGCGTGGATCGATATTCGTGTTGCCCGTGCTGGTGACCACGACGTAATAATCGCCCGGCTGCAATTGCAACTCGACGAATGAATCTTCGCTGTAGTAGTCGTCGTTGCGCGCAATCAACTCGCCCGAGGCACTGTAGACCGAAATCACACTGCCTAAAAACCCGCGACCGGTCGCAGCATCGATCCCCAACAGGCGCTCGGCAACCGCTTCGACACTGAACGTGCCGGGACGATCGAGCGTGAACTTGTAACTGTCGATGTCTTTGCTTTCGGGGCGGAACAGAATCTGCCCGTGTAGGATGTCCGCATCGCCGGGAAACGCTCCTTCGCCGATGTTGGGAAACCGCAACGGGTCGACGAAATTGTTGTCTCCCTGGACCGTGTTCGCCGGCAGGTCATACGAATGCCCCAAGCCGAGCAAATGGCCGATCTCGTGCATGGCAACTTTGAAGTAGGAGCCGCCGAATTGCGACTGGCCCCAATCTTCGGCCGCATCCATGATGGCCGTATCTTGAAAGCCCGAAGGATTAAAAGCAGTTCCTGCCAGCCCGGCAGTTCCGCCCGGGGCACTAACTCCTCCAAGAACTCGCAGATCACCTCGCGCTATGACAAAACCTTCGTCGGGCGTTTCATAAAATTGAATGCCCAAGTACCGGCTGTAAAATTCGAAGACTTCACGGACGCGCTGCTTTTGTTCCGGAGTGATGACGTTTGCCAGCAGATTCCCCTGCGGATCGAAGCCGTAATCTTGCCGGAAGTTATATGCCTGACGCGCGATTCCCGGAGTGCTGTCCGGCGCGCCGAGCAGATGCGACTCCAGCGGAATATCGCGGTGCCCCGGTTCGGTTCCTTCGCCCGGTGAATTGAACAAGTAAACCTGCGGATTGATGGCACCGGTGACGATCACCGATTGCGCCCCCAAGACATTCAGATTGTGCGCCGTGGCAAAGGTCGAGTCGTTGTCGTCGGCCGCAGTATCGAAGTGCCGGATGATCGGCGGGACAGGCAGCGGGTCAGCGTTGCCGATTCGCAAGCGATAGTAACCTTCGCCTGCCGAGAGCGACGACAAATCGCTGGAAAACGTCAATAGCGCGCGATTCGTGGCGACGTTGTAAACCACCGATGTGGGATTGTACTTCACGTCGTCGGCAGGGTTCGCGGTCCCCTTGGTGGCAATCAGTTGATAGAACTGCGGATTGCCGGCCGAGGCGATATTCAAATCGTCGTCGTTGAAATAGACTTCGATCGCGCGGCGATCTTGCACCAATTGACCCGAGGCATTCCGCGAGATCGGCTGCGGTACCACGGCGACCACTTGCGCGCCCAAATCCAGGTCGAACTCCAACGACTGATCGGAGCCGTTGTTGAACGGAATTTGCTCGAAGTTCACCAACGGCGTTCCGGATCCGAAAATCGTGATCTGATACAAGTCGTCGGGCAAATGGTCCGAGAACCGCACCACGACTTCGTTGGGCCGATCGCCGATGCCGACAAAGCCCGGAACGATGGTGACGTCGTTCAAATTTCCAAAGGCCGGATCGCCGCCCGAACGCAAAATCCGAATACCCGCTGCCAGTGAATTGGCGTCGATCTTTTGACCTTCGTCGAAACGCATCGTCAGCTCGCGCGGGGCTTCCGTGCGCGTTTGCCCGTCGACCAAAATATCGCCGGCATTCGGAATGATCGAAATCAGTTGCGGCGCCACGGCAAACATGTTGCGCGGCTCGAATTGTTCGACGTGCAGTCGGCGCGATTGCCCCAGCCGTTTGCGATTTTCTAAATCGCGGGCACGCTCCTTGCGGAGTTGCTTGCGAGACTTCGTTCCCTGATCGTCCACTGGCTCACGATTCCAAACCGCCATGAATCCATCTCCTTGATGTCAATCAATATGCTGTATGCAGATACTTTGCGTGTTAGATAGTTGCTCAAACCACACGGGGTCTGAGCGATATCTTGTCGTGCGTTCCGTCCATCGCGACATAGCACATCCGCTTTGGGCCGGATCGATTGGGCCGGATCGACCCGAACGGCATTCGTCGATTCACCTAGAATAATTGCGAGGAACTTGTAGTAAAGCGGGACCGTTAGAATGCGCGTTGTCAATCACGACAACGAACAACAACGGCGATCTGGTGGTGCCCCGCTAGCGTCGGCAACTCAGTCGATTGGCAAGCTATCTTGCGGCCTGTTGATGCCACTGAATTGGGCACGCACCGCGTCAGAAAACCCCCGCACCTTTACGCGAAGCAATTGGCTGCCGTGCACAGGCACCCATCGACGATAAACACAACGGGGGGGACCTTCAAGGGACAGAGCGCGGATTCGGCAAAATATACGCAGTCCGAACCAGCGTGCTCATCGTTACAGGCAACCAACTTAGACGCGGTTGACCGCCGGCGCGTTCCAATTATTTGGATGTTGCCGAATGGGCGACTTCTTCGGCCCATCTCTCGACCTTAACGATCTAACGGCTAAACAGGTTTTTCGAGCCGTAACCGGCAACGCCATGCGACCCGACCGAGGGCAGATTGCGGGAAAACACAATTAACTCGCCGGCGGCATTCTCACCTTTGGCCCTTTCTGCGAATGCTGTTCGCGAAAATCCTGCCTAGTGGGCCGGCCAGCAAACTGGGCATAAATAGTAAGTTGCCCGCCAGGCCGACAGTCAGCAGGGCAATCATCAATGCTCCAAACCTGAACGCCGGTACAAACGAGCTTAGCGCGAATACCGACAGCCCCAGACCGATCACGCCCCAGCTCTGATAAATCGGCTTGGCACACCCTTCGTAGGCCAACAGCACGGCCCGCGGTTGATCGTACCCGCGAGCAATTCCGCGGCGATACCAGAGCAAAAAGTGGACGACGTCGTCGACCGTGACACCCAGCGCAATGCTAGGTGTCATGATCGAACCCACGTCGATTTCGACTTCGAACCAACTTAACAGCCCAAACACGATTGCGCCGGGAAACATGCTCGTCAGACATATCAATAGCCCGACAGTCCAATGTCGCAGCAAGACCACGACGGCGATCACGATTAGCAACAGATCGGTGCCAAAGCCCAGGCGTAAACCATCCAACAGCGAATGCTGGGCCTTGGTGAAAATCGGCACCATGCCGGTATAAACGGCAGTTACGCCGTCGCTGCCCTGTTGGCGGTAATCATCAAGAACTGGCTCGACGGTCTCGCGAATCGTTTGCACAAATACGCTACTATCGGTCATGCCGGTCGGCAACCGAATGCTGATTCGCCAGAGTCGTTCATTTGCCATCCGGCGCAAGTAGCCGGCATCGGTCAAGGCAACTTCCGCACGCTCCAGTCGGCGATTGAGTACCGCGCGTCGCCCCGATTGTTGTTCGGCGACCAGCGGCGGAGCAAACAAGATTGCCGACTGAATGCTGCCGACCTCAGGCAGTTCGGCAATGCTATCTTGCATGGCTTCGACCAATAACATCTGCTCGGTCAGGTCAAGGCCGGCGTCATCCTGGATGCGCAGGACCACTTCCATAGGCACCAACGCACCGAGCTTTCGTTGAATAAATTCATAGTCTTGAATCACATCCGATCGGCCCGTAAAAAACTTTTCGACTTCGATCGAAGTCCGTAGCCAGCGCAGGCCATAGCCGCAGCCGATCGCCGCCATGATGCAGCCTGCCGCCACGAGGGCATGATTTCGCACCACGAACTCGGCGAACGCATGCCATCGCGGCGAGAGCGTCAACAACCCATCTTCGTGACCGGCGACTGCATGTTGCGTCGTCTGTTGCGACGGCCACAGTTGGAACGCCGCCGGTAAAAACAACAACACGAGCGCCGTGGCGGCAATCACTCCGCAGGCGGAAAAAATTCCGAACTGCTGAATGGGCAACAATTCGCTATAACAGAGCGACAACAGCCCGATCGCAGTGGTCGCTGCCGCCAAGATGAGCGGCAACCGCGCGTGCCCAACGGCGTTCATCGGCGCGGCGTCGGGTCCGAATTCGGTCAGCGCTTCGAGATAGTAATTGGTTAAGTGAATGGCGCCCGACATCGCCGCGACATAGACCAACGGCGGCATCATTAGCAAGATGGCATTCATCTGACTGCCCGCCAGCCAGACGATCGCCAGGCTGATCAACGCGCCGTACGCGCCGGTCGCCAAGACCAGTAGTGTCAGCTTGAGACTGCGAAAACACCACCACGACACGGCCAGCGCCACTAGCCCGCTAAGACCCGCCAAATTGGTCAACGTGCCGGCACCTTCGATGTCGATCGCGGCATTCATGACCGGCGGCCCGCCCAGTCGCAAGTCGTCGCGTTCGACGCCGCACTGCACGGCGACGTCTTTGATTGCGTCGAGCATCTCGTGCAGTTGTTCTTTGCCCAAATCGGTCGGCGTAACGACTGCACAGGTCTGTTTTCGATCCGGTCCGATCAGAATGCCCAACAGCCGATCGATTGCGCTTGGAATACCAAGCCGTGCCGGCGGTCGAGTCAACGATTCGAGCACGCCGGGGCCGGTGACTACTTTGGCAAAGAGTTCCCGACGCCGCGAGGCTGCCGGAACGTCGTCCAGCGAAATCAGTTGCGCGGCGAACTGCGCGAGACGCGGGTCGTCGAGCGTGCAGTTCGACCAGGTGACCAGGACGAACTCTTCCAGCCCAAAATGGTCCTTGAACCATTTATACTGTATGGTCTCGCCGTCATCGTCGGGCAGCCAACTCCGTACGTCGTTCGAGTTGCTGAGAACCGCGCGGAGCGCACCATACCCCACGAACGGCAGCAGTAGAGCAAAAACGATTAAGATCGGGCGGCTAAAGCGAATGTAGAATTGGTTGCTCATGAAACCGATCGATCCGTCGATAACCTCACGAGTGATTCGCCGTTAAAGTTCGATCTATATCGCTACTGTAGTGTGTTGCTCCATAAAACCCCAGTTGAGTTCGACACAAAACTCATGTTATTTGCTGTTCATTGGACACTGGTGGGCGCGGATAAATGAGAATCGCAATAATTTGGATTGGCCAGCGAGTGTTGTAATTGCTCATGAATACGGGCCACGAGTGTCGCATGATCTTTCATCAAAAACAGGTGTCCTCCGGCGAGCATTTGCAATTGGAACGACCGTAGCGAATAGCGACGCCATTGCAGCAGATGCTCGGAAAACACTTCGTCGTCATCTTCTCCGCCGAAAGCCGTGATCGGGCAATCAAACGCCTGTTGCGCGCTGGGCCGATAGCTGCCGATTAGATTCAGGTCGGCGCGAATCGTCGGCAGCAAGACCTTCATGAATTCCGTATTCGAGAGCACGATTTCCGGCGCGTCAAGCATCTTACGTACGCTTTGCATCAACTCGGCATCGGTCCAGTCGGGTCGAACCGAATAACGACTTTGCATACCGGGCGGATAATATGCACCTACGAACATATGCGCCGGCGAAAGCCCCCAATCGTTGGTACACTTCCGTGTAAGTTCGTAACTGATCAGCGTGCCCATGCTGTGCCCGTAGAACGCGAACGGGCGATCGAAATAAGGTTTCAGATCGGCGGCCAAGGCGTCGATCAGCTTGGGCATCTGTTCGAATGCCGGTTCTTGAAGTCGCCCTTCGCGGCCGGGAAGTTGAATCGGACAGACTTCAATTTCTGGCGGCAGCTCGTCTTGCCATTGCCGAAAGGCGCCGGCCCCGCCCCCTAAGTAATGAAAACAAAACAGCCTTAGCGCCGGATCCCGTTGCGGTCGATAATAGGCCAGCCACTTCGAGCCGCGCGTGGCAGCGATTGCAGCATGATTTCCGTGAGTACCATTGGTGCTGGTCGAACCATTATTATTCTTCTCGTGACCGAAGTCCGTTTGCTTAGCGCCTGCGGCGACAGCCGCCTCGGACGGCAATTTTGCAATGATCTCGACTGCCAGTCGGGCAATGCTCGGTCCTTCCAGCAGCGTGGCCACGGGGACTTCGATCTGCAGGCCCGCTTCAACCACGTTCTTCAGCTCGATCGCCATCAGCGAATCCAGCCCCATCGCGTTGAGCGGCACCTCGATGTCGACCTTCTCGGGCTCGACCTCCATGACGCGCGCCAATCGAGCACGGAACGACGCGGCGAGCATTTCGATGCGCTGCTCGACGGGAGCCGAGAGCACTTGCCGACGGAGATCGTCGCCGCCGGTCTCTTGTTGCGCGGCGGCGCTGTCGACGAA
>JAYTAU010000298.1:0-4296 GCA_043737375.1 Planctomycetia bacterium | reverse complement strand
CTGGTACTTGGAAAACGAATGTCGTCACGCTGGCCAACGGAGCGACTATCGAAGCCGTCAGCACCGGGCAGCGCATTCGCGGCAAGCGAAACCGGCAGTATCGGCCCACGTTGATCGTTTGCGATGATTTGCAGAACGACAGCCACATGGAATCGTCGATCGCGCGCGACAAATCGCGCCGCTGGTTCAACGGACTGTTGATGAAGGCCGGCACCAAGCGGACCAACGTCGTCAACCTGGCGACGGCCCTGCATCGCGAGGCCTTGGCGATGCAACTACACAACACTCCCGGCTGGCGGTCGCGATTGTTTCAGGCGATCGAATGCTGGCCCGACGACATGCCGTTGTGGAACGAATGGGAACGTATTTACGCCGACGTTGCTCAGCCGAATCGCGCCGCGCTGGCCCGCGCATTTTATGACGAACGGCAATCCGCCATGCAGGCCGGCTGCCGGTTGCTGTGGCCCGCGGAAGAAGACTTGTACACGCTGATGTGTATGCGGATCGAGGGCGGGCATGGCGCATTCGAGCGCGAGAAACAAAACGTTCCGGTCAATCCCGAGCAATGCGAATGGCCCGAGGAATACTTCAACGAACCGGCCTGGTTCGAACGCTGGCCGGCCGATTTGCAACTGCGCACGCTGGCGCTCGACCCCAGCAAAGGTGCCGACGCGCGTCACGGCGATTACTCGGCCTATGTGATGTTGGGCGTCGATCGCACGGGCATCGTTTATGTCGAGGCCGATCTGGCCCGGCGACCGACTCCGCAGATGGTCGCCGACGGCGTGGAACACTGTCGGCGGTTTCAGCCCGACGTGTTCGGCGTCGAGGTGAATCAGTATCAAGAACTGTTGGCCGACGATTTTATCGCCGAGTTTTCGCGGCAAGGGTTGCTGTCGCAGAGCATCCACGCGATCGAAAACCGCGTGAATAAATTGGTGCGCATCCGCCGCTTAGGCCCGTACCTTTCAAGCCGCCGGATGCGATTCAAATCGGGCAGCCCGACGACGCGGATGTTGATCGAGCAGTTGCGGGAGTTTCCGCTGGCGAGTCACGACGACGGTCCCGACGCACTGGAGATGGCCGTGCGTCTGGCGAGCGAATGGCTGGCGCGAGCGCACTTCGACGACGGCCTGGGGCACTCGTTGGCGAACACCATATAAGAAAGTGGCACCACAGAGTCACAGAGAACACAGAGAAAATAAAGCATGAAAGAACGGAAATTAAACGTCGAACGAAAGCCGTAATCAAAGGGCAAGCTAAACCGCAAGCGCGGCTCTATGAACGAATCTGGGTCGGTCGCTATATCTGCTCGAATTGTCATCCCCGACTCCTAAATCTTGACTCCTCTCCCCTTCTTCCTCGGTGTCCTCTGTGACTCTGTGGTGTAAACCTTTAGGAACTGCAATGTCAGAACTTCAACCGCTGGAACGTTTAAACCGCCGCTTGCACGAGGCCTACGACGAGCTCTGGAACTCGTTTGTCGATCCGCGCGAGGCCTATCTCGACTGCGACGGCGCAGCCTGGCTGCCGCTAGCGGCCGATCATGGCAGCGGCGCGTCGTCGTGCGGCCCGATGACCGATGCGCAGTTGCGCGACATTCGCAATCAATGCCGGCTGCTGGCCCTAGGCAACGAATTTGCCATCAACGGCCACGAGAACCGCATTAGCTACATCGTCGGTCCGGGACACAGTTACCGCGCCACGGCGCGCAAGGGTCAACAGCCCGCGGCCGATTGGCTATCCGCCGCGCAGCGCGAACTGGATGAGTTTTTACGCGTCAATGCTTGGCAGCGGCGACAGCAAGAGATCGTCCGCCGCGTCGACCGCGACGGCGAAGTCTTTCTGCGATTCTTTGTCGTGGCCGACGGCACCTTGCGCGTGCGGTTTGTCGAGCCAGGGCAAGTTGCCGCTCCGCCGGAACATGCCATGAACGAACGCAACTATCTGGGCATTGTCACCGATCGGCAGGATGTTGAAACCGTGACCGCGTATTGGATCGACGGAATGCTCGTCGACGCGGTCGAGGTGCAACATCGCAAGGCCAACGTCGATGGCAATGTGCGTCGCGGCATGCCGCTGTTCTTTCCGGTACGCAAGAACCTGCGACGTGCCGAACGACTGCTGCGCAACATGAGCGTGGTCGCCGAGATTCAATCGGCCATCGCGCTGATCCGCCGCCATCGTCACGGCACCCGCGCCGGGCTACAGCAGTTTGTCGCCAACCAGGCCGACGGCACGACGACGAATCCCCTGTCGGGTCGCTCGACGCATCAGCAACGCTTCGCGCCCGGCGCGATTGTCGATACGCACAGCGACGTTGAGTACGATTTTCCGACTGCGGGACTGGACGCGGGAAACTATGTCACGGTGTTGCAGGCCGAACTGCGTGCGATCGCCAGCCGACTGGTGATGCCCGAGTTCATGTTGACCAGCGATGCATCGAACGCGAATTACAGCTCGACGATGGTGGCCGAAGGGCCGGCGATGCGGATGTTCGCGCGGTTGCAAGCCGAGCAGGTGGAGGGCGATCTGGCCGTGATGTGGCGTGTGATCGACAACGCGATAGCGACGGGTCGGTTGCCGCGCGAAGTGAGCGACGCGATCGAGATTCAGGCCACGCCGCCGTCGCTGGCCGTGCGCGATCAATTGGAAGATGCGCAGCGGCTGAGGATCGAGTTCGAGAGCGGGATTTTATCGCCGCAAACTTGGAGCCAACGCTCCGGTTTGGATTACGACCAGGAGCAAGCGAACCTAGCGGCCCACGGCGCGGGCGGGGCGTGAGGCTAGAGGCTGGGGGCTGGGGGCTTGAGGCTGGAAATCGCATGCACTTGTGAAACCCTCTCCTGCGGGGAGAGGCAGCGAGGAACGCGTCGCTGCGAGTCGGACGAAGAAGCAGGAATTGGCCGCGAATGGATACGAATGAACGCGAATCGGTAAAGGGAACTACAACACTGGGTGCCATGCCCACTGCCCTGAGTGGGCATGAATACGCGGTAAACTTCTGGCTGCGGTCGGTAACGTCACGACGACAATACCTGACCACGCATAGCCGTGCGCCATGGCATCCGGCTCAGATTAAGTCTTTGCGATCCTGTCGTAAAGTATGCACGGCTAAGATCACGCGGCTGGCGACGCGCGTTTTACGCGGCGACGCCAGGCGGCCATGCCGAACGATGTGCCCAGTAGTGTCCAGGCGATCAGACTGCCGGCCTCAGGCGTGGCAATGCCTGGGTCGGGCACGCCGTTGCGGATCGTGAAGACCTCGATCGCACCGAACATATTGTTGCCGGAATGGAAGATACCAGGCTCATTGAGGATATTATCCCTGAATGACGTGCCGCCGTAGGAATTGTTGAGCGTGTCACCGTAGGTCAAATTAGTACCGACATAAATGTCATGTCCGACGCCAAACGTGGGGCCGTAACTTGACGCATTGTACGTCTGGTAATAACCATTGTTGTTCAGATTCTCGGCAATTAAATTCTGGCGTTGAATGACGCGATTGGGCGAACCGCTCAGGTTGAACAGAAATGCGGTCCGCTGGGCGTTCGTGGGTGAAAAATTGTAGTTGTTAATCGAACTCCAACTGCGTGGATTGTAACCGCCGATTATCTGCCGAAGGTTATTGGGAGTCACGTTGTCAAAGTTCACATTTGTAATACTATTCGCCAAGACTTCATACAGCACGAATGTGCGGTCCTTGTTATCGGCGGCGGCATGGAAATCGTAAGAATCATCGCCCGACGCTTTATCAAAGATATTGGTCAGCGTCAGCGGCCCTTCACCCAGTTGCTGTTCGAGCCATGTGACATCCGCGTCCGTCAATAAATCCGAACCGTCAATCACCACGCCCGCCGCGGCCGATTGGGCGCTGATCGCGAGACTCAGTAAGGCGAGACTCAGTGCAGTCGGGCAGGACGCCGCGACATTAGGTAACCGAAGGTTAGCAAAGAAACTTCGCATGGACATGACTCCTCTAAACAGGTCGCCGTGGAATGTGCCCTGCACTCCGATCGACCGCCCACAAAGTGCGACCGACATCCACGCAAGTGCCGCCGAGTATAAATGGGGGGGGGGGCGCACGAGTCAAGCGGCACTATGGAAAAAATCGGGGTGGAGGCTGGGAGCTTGAGGCTGGAGCCGAGGGCGGGCGGGGCTAGAGGCTGGGGGCTAGAGGCTTGAGGCTGGGGGCTGGGGACTTGAGGCTGGGGGCTGGGGGCTGGGAGCAATATCGCCGCTACGCGGCTAAAGTCATGTCTTGTTGGGTTGAAGGCTTCGTCTTTGTGCTTGGGC
>JAYTAU010000297.1:0-1631 GCA_043737375.1 Planctomycetia bacterium | reverse complement strand
GCGCAAACGCTCCTCCCAGCCCCATCGTGTTGATCCCGGTTTCCGACTATGCGAAGTTCATCGGACAATTCGGCGCTGCGGATGCCAAGGCCGAAGTGACCACGGTCCAGGTCGGCCCCGCCAAGTCGATTGCCGCCAAGCGAGGCAATTACGCGGCATTTGCTCCCGAGGGTCATGAAGCCCAACTCAAGCAATATCTGAGCGCCTCGAAGGATGTCACGACGGCCGTCGCGCCGATGTCGAAATGGTTCGGTGATCACGATCTGATTGCGGTCGCCATGCCCTCGGCGATCAAAATGGCCGTTGCGCCGATTCGCCAAGGACTGGAGCAAGCCAAAAAGCAGTTTCCCGCCGACAACGAACAGGCCAAAATGGTGGTCAGCGTGTTCGAGATGTACGGCAATTTGCTATCGGTCGTCGAAAGCGACGTCACGCATTTCGGGTTCGGATTGAAAATCGACGCTGCCGGCGGGCTGTTCCTCAACAGTTACACCGCGGTGAAGCCGGATGGAGCGATTGCCAAAGCGGCCGCAGCCGCCAAGCGGCCCGCCGATAGCGCTTTGTCGCAAATGAGCGCTGCGCCGTTCATGATGGCGTTCGAAGGGATCTTTCCGCCCAGTTGGACCGAAGGCATGATGAAATTTTCGGCCAACTCGATGCAAATGATGGCGAAGCAATCGGGCGGTAAGGAACTGACCGATGCCGAAATCAAAAAGCTGACGGAAGCCATGCAGCAGTCGATGACCGGAGTTCAGTCGATCGGCTTCGTGATGGGCAATTTCAAGGCGGGACGATCGATGTACGACGGGATGTCCGCCGTGATGAAAGTCGACGATTCCGAGGCGTACCTCAAGAACTACGCGAAGTCGATGCGCGATCTGAGCGAGGTATTCAAAGGTTCAGGCAACACCCTGTTTACTTCGTACCAGGTCGAAAAAATCGAGCTGGCCGGAATTTCGGCGGTCTCGATGACCATGGATATGAGTGCCATGATCAAGTCCGCCGGACAAGACCCCAACGCGCAACGCATGATGGAATTCATGTTCGGCAAAGACGCAAAAATTACCGCGTTCCTGGGTGCGGCCGACAAAACCACGGTGATCATGGCCTACGAAAAAGAGAGCTTCGGCCGCACGCTGGTAACCGCGAAGTCCAAGAGCAACAGCCTGGCCAACGACGCCGCGGTGAACAAGGCGTTCAAACTACTGCCCAGCGAATCGCAATGGGTCGCTTTTGTCAGCCCAGCGGGTTTCGTCGAGTTCGTCGGCACGATTGCGCAGAACTTCGCTCCGCCCGGCACGGTGCCGCAGTTTCCGGCGTTTCCATTAACCCCCGCCATCGGATTCGGCGCCAAACTGACCTCCGCGGGTTTCGAGACCTCGATGGTTTTGCCGGGTGAAACCGTGCAAGGGATCGGCACCTACATTCAGCAAGTCCAACGCATGATGATGCAAGGCCCTGGCGGCGGGCCACCGGGCGCACGCCCCGGCATTCGCCCCGGCTTGTAAGTGGCAGCAGCAAGCAACAAGCGCTAATAATGCCGGTGAGCTGTCGGGTTTATCCGGTCGCGTATTGCGAATAATTGAAGCAAAGTCAGTGCATCAAAGCCGCAGCTCTGGATCGCGGGATCC
>JAYTAU010000296.1:0-10540 GCA_043737375.1 Planctomycetia bacterium | reverse complement strand
CTGCCAAGTATTGGATGCACGCGGTTCAATATGCCAATGAAGAGAACGGCGGTTCTTGCCCCGCCGACCCAGTTCTGGTCATGCAGGCGATGGGCCGCAAGATCGGTTACATTCCGGCGGCTGCGCGATTGGCCGACCCGCACCGCGAGATGCCGCTGCAGATTTATCTGGCCGAAAGCCCCTGCTCGCTCGAACAACTGGCCGACAACGTCAACGACCAACTGCGCACGAGCGGTCGTTGCATCGTCGTGATTAGCGAGGGCTTTAACGTGGGCAGCATCGGGGAGCGGCGCGATTCGTTCGGCCATGTGCAATTTAGCGCCAGCGAAACGACCGTCGGCCAAACCGTAGTCAATTATTTGAACCAAGTCGGCCTGGCCACCAAAGGTGCGGCGCGCGGCAATGTGCCGGGCACCGATCAGCGCAACTCGATGGGTTACGCGTCAACGGTCGATCTCGAAGAAGCGTACCAGGCGGGACGGATGGCGGCGCACTTGGCCACGACCGGGCAAAGCGGCTACATGGCGACGATTCTGCGGAATGAGGGACCGAACTACAGCGTGTATTACGACAAAGCCCCGCTGGCCGAGGTGGCCAACAGCGAGCGCAAATTCCCGGCAAAGTGGATTACGCCGAACGGTTTCGATGTGACCGACGAATTCGTTCGCTACGCCAAGCCGCTGTTAGGCGAAGGGATGCTCAGCTTGCCGATGATCGACGGTCGCCAACGCATGACCCGACTACAGCCGATCCACGCCCCGCAGAAATTGGCGAAATATGTTCCGCAAGCGGACCGGAAGAAGTGAGGCTGGGGGTGTGAGGCTTGAGGCTGGGGAAGTGAGGATTAAGGCTGGGGAAGTGAGGATTAAGTTGCGATACTCGGAGTAGGGGGCTTGTGAAATGAGTGAGTTTCAAAGCTACCGCGACTTGCATGCGTGGCAATTGTCGATGCAGTTGGTCGATGCAGTTGGTTAACGCGGTTTATGACTGCACAAGCAACTATCCAAGCCACCAACTTTACGGATTAACGTCACAAACTCAGCGCGCTGCAGTTTCGATCCCCGCCAACATCGCCGAAGACCATGCTAGAACATCAACCAAGGAATTCCTGTATCATCTGTCTGTCGCACTTGGTTCATTAGCTGAAGTAGAAACGTTGTTGATTATCGCACAACAACGCGATTACTTGACGGAAATCGAAGGCAGTAAAATGCTCAAGCAATGCACTGACATCGGAAAAGTCATCCGCGGATTACAAAGATCGTTGCGAGCTCGACTCAATCAATAGAAGCGCATCTGAAGCCCCAAGCCTCACACCCCCAGCCTCCAGCCTCACACCCCGCCATGGACCTCGCCCCCCAACACAAATTCCTCGTCGCCATCGACTCCGACGGCTGCGTTTTCGACACCATGGAAGTCAAGCACAAAGAGTGCTTCATTCCCAACATCATCAACAGCTACGAGCTGCAGGGGATCAGTAAGTACGCCCGCGAGGCGGCCGAGTTCGTCAACCTGTATTCGAAGAGCCGCGGCATCAACCGCTTTCCGGCCCTTATCGAAGCGCTCGAATGGCTGCAGCGCCGACCCGACGTCAAAGCCCGCGGCGTGAAGATCACCATCCCCAAAGGGCTGGTCAAGTGGATCAAGGAAGAAACCCGCCTGGGCAATCCCGCGCTGAAAGAAGCGGTCGAGAAAACCGGCGACGCCGATCTCAAGCAGGCCTATGAATGGTCGAAGGCCGTCAACGAAACGGTCGAGAAGTTCGTCCGCAACGTGCCGCCGTTCCCGTTTGTTCGACAATCGCTGGAAAAACTGTACAACCAGGCCGACATGATCGTTTGCTCGGCCACGCCCAACGAGGCGCTGAAACGCGAATGGGAAGAACACAAAATCGAGCACTTTGTCCGCGCCATCTGTGGACAAGAAGTCGGCACCAAGAAAGAGATTCTGCAAGTCAGCAAAAAGTACCCGGCGGATCACGTGCTGATGATCGGCGACGCCCCCGGCGACCAGAAAGCGGCGCAGGTCAATCAAGCGCTGTTCTTTCCGATCAACCCCGGCGCGGAGGAAGCCAGTTGGCAGCGGCTTAACGACGAAGGGATCGACCGCTTTTTGAAAGGTACCTTCGCCGGCGATTATCAGAAACAACTGGTCGACGAATTCGAACGGTACTTGCCGGCCATGCCGCCGTGGAAAGTCGACGCCTGAAATACGACGCACCACCGAGTCACAGAGGGCACCGAGGAGTGAAGATTGTTGGCCGCGAATGGATACGAATGAACGCGAATGATTGTTGGATCATCGTAAACGTCTTTGACGGTTCAATCGGACCTGTTTTGAGTTGAGTCATTGCTATCGGTCTTTCCATCGTGGAACACGTCTTCCTTTCATTCCATTGCCTTTCATCACCAGCATATTTTGAATACTGATTCGCGTTCATTCGTATCCATTTGCGGCTAATTTCTTTCCTCTCCGTGTCCTCTGTGACTCCGTGGTAAACATTCATGTCTGAACTTTGCGATTTCGGTTTGATCGGGCTGGCGGTGATGGGCGAGAATCTCGCTTTGAACATCGAAAGCCGTGGCTACAAAATTGCCGTTTTCAATCGTACGACGAGCGTCGTCGATCATCTCATTCAGGGACGCGCGGCGGGCAAAAAGTTCGTCGGCTGCCACTCGCTCGAAGAACTGGTCAACGCCGTCGCCACGCCGCGCAAGATCATGATCATGGTCAAGGCGGGGGCACCCGTTGACTCGCTGATCGAGCAATTGATTCCGCTGATGTCGCCGGGCGACGTCATCATCGACGGCGGCAACGAGCATTACACCAACACCGAACGCCGTACCAAGTACATCGAAAGCAAGGGCATGCTGTTCGTCGGCACCGGCGTTTCCGGCGGCGAAGAAGGGGCACTCTTGGGGCCGAGTATCATGCCGGGCGGCAGCGAGAAAGCTTGGCCGCTGGTCAAGCCGATCTTTCAGGCAATCTCGGCCAAGGTCGGCCCTAACAACGACATCCCCTGCTGCGAATGGGTCGGACCAGGCGGTGCAGGGCAATACGTGAAGATGGTCCACAACGGCATCGAATACGGCGATATGCAGTTGATCTGCGAAGCGTACTTCATGCTGAAGAATGCGTTGGGATTGTCCAACGACGAACTGTACGACGTCTTCGCCGAATGGAATCGTGGCGAACTCGATAGCTATCTGATTGAGATCACGCGCGACATTTTTAGTGTCAAGGACAAAGAGACCGGCAACTACTTGGTCGACATGATTCTCGACACGGCCGGCGCCAAAGGAACCGGCAAGTGGATGAGTCAATTGGCGCTCGACCTGGGCGTGCCCAGCACGTTGGTGACCGAAGCGGTTTACGCGCGCACGCTTTCGGCGCTCAAAGATGCCCGCGTTCGCGCCAGCAAGATTCTTAAAGGCCCGACCGGCAAATACACGGGCGACAAGAAGCAATTCATAGAGAGCGTGCGACATGCCTTGTACGCGTCGAAGATTTGCAGCTACGCCCAAGGGTACGTTCAATTGCAAGCCGCGGCCAAAGAGCATAATTGGCCGCTGAATTATGGTAACATCGCGCTGTTGTGGCGCGGCGGCTGCATCATTCGCGCGCGATTCCTGGATAAAATCAAAGAGGCCTTCGACACAAATCCGCAGTTGGAAAATTTGTTGCTTGCTCCGTACTTCACCGCGGCGGTTGAGAAGTCGCAGGCAGCCTGGCGGCATGTAGTGGTCACTGCCGTCGAACTGGGTATCCCCACACCGAACTTCAGCGCCGCGCTGTCTTACTACGATGGCATTCGTCAAGCGCGCTTGCCGGCGAACTTGTTGCAAGCTCAGCGCGACTACTTCGGTGCGCATACGTATCAACGCACTGACAAGCCGGGCGTGTTCCATACCGATTGGATCCGCGAACGCCGCGAACCAGAATAGTTACAAGAATAATTCACCACAGAGTCACAGAGGGCACCGAGAGGACAAAGGAATTCAAAGGTTTAACAGAACGGTGCACCAGCTTGGCGCCAGGCTTTGGCTGTTTTTAACGGGACGGCTTGTTCAACTTTTAGGTTGAAATACCCTTTTATCTCTCATTGTTTATCAATAGCTCCGTGACTTTACATTCCTCTCTGTGTCCTCTGTGACTCTGTGGTGAAAATTCTGTGGCGAATAATTATCTCGAAAAACTCTTCGGTCTCTCCGGTCAAACGGCCATTGTTATCGGCGGGACCGGCGTACTAGGCGGGGCGCTGTGCGATGGCCTGGCGCAAGCCGGCGCGAAGGTCATCGTCAGTGGCCGGGGCGAAGAACGTGGGCAAGCGCGCGTCGCAGCGATTCGCAAGCTCGATGGCTGCTGCGACTACCTGCCCGTCGATGTCACCAGCCGCGCCAGTATCGAACAGTTGCTGGCCGACTCTCTCAAGTTGCATAGCCAAGTCGATATTTTGGTCAACTGCGCCGGTACGAACTCGGCAGGCCCGTACCTCGACATCAAAGACGAAGATTGGCAGCGCGTGATTGAAACCAATCTGACCAGTACGCATCTGGGCTGTCAGATTTTTGGCGGCCATATGATCAAGGACGGCAGCGGCGGTGCGATTCTGAACATCGGCAGCGTGACGGCCGACAAACCGCTGTCGCGCGTGTTCGCTTACGCCGCGTCGAAGGCCGCCGTGATCAATCTCACGCAGAACGTCGCCCGCGAATTTGCCCCGCACAACATCCGTGTGAATGCCATCTGCCCCGGCTTTTTTCCGGCAGAGCAGAACCGCAAGATTCTCGACGAGCAGCGCGTGAAGAGCATTATGTCGCAAACGCCGATGGCCCGATTTGGCGATCCGGAGGAGTTGATCGGCACGGCAATCTTGCTTTGCTCGCGCACGGCGGGGAGCTTTATCACGGGCGCTACGTATTACGTCGACGGCGGCTTTACGGCAATGCGTTTCTAGGAGGAGGTGGGAGGTGTTGGTTCTGGAGGAGGCGACTCCGTCGCCGATTGAACTGGTCGTCCCAATGTAGGAGGCGACGCCGTCGCCGATTGAACTGTTGACAGAAGTTTCCTATGCCGTTACCACCGCATCAAAAATCGCTTCGAGCAGGCCGCTGGTCGGAGCAATTCGGTTGTTACGCAATCACCAAGTGTGTCGAACTTCGCCGGAGAGTACTTGACTGTCCGGAAAGCGCGCAGTTGATACTCGACGGCCTAAAATTTCGACGAGAACGCTCGCAAATTCGCGTGATTGGATTTTGTATTATGCCCGATCACTATCATTTGCTGGCGTTTTTTATCGCCGATATAACGCTCCCCACGTTCATGGAAGCGCTGGGGAAATTCACCGCCTTAAGGTTGAACCGACAGCGCGGTTGGTCGGGCAAATTTTGGCAAGAGGGTTATTACGATCATCGGTGCCGAAATGCCGACGACATTGAGGATCGATTGATATACTTCGAGCATAATCCGGTGCGAGCGGGATTAGTTGCAAAAGCTGAGGATTGGCCGTATTCGTCGGCAAACGCGTCGAATGCCCTCTATTTGGATCGCGACTGGTACGCGTCAGTGATGTGACCGAGAGTTAATCGTCATAGGCAATTCGTCGGCCACGGAGTGGCCTCCTACATCGATGATTGGTTGGTCGGCCACGGAGTGGCCTCCTACAGGAACCTTCGACCTCACGCCTCTTCTAGCTTCATTCCCCACTCTCCATTCCGATTTCCCAATTTGCAATGCACACGATTACCATCTTCGGCGCGTCGGGCGACTTGACCAGTCGCAAGCTCATTCCCGCGCTATATAGCTTATTTCGCAAGGGCCGACTGCCCAAAGATACGCGGATTGTCGGTTGTGCGCGCACGCCGTTTTCGCATGATCAGTGGCGCGAGAAATTGACCGAGACCACGGCCAAGTTTGCCGGCGGCGAGTTCAAAGCCGATGTCTGGGCCGAGTTCGCCAAGTGCGTGTTCTATCAGCCGTTGGATATCGGCGACGCTGCCGACTTCGCCACGCTCGCGACGTTCTTGAATGAGATCGAAAGCGGCCAGCCCACCGAACGCATTTACTATCTGGCCACGGCACCGCAATTCTATGAACAGGCTGCCGCGCAACTGGGCGCAGCGGGCTTGGCCGACGAAACGTCCGGTCGCCGACGCATCGTCATCGAGAAGCCGTTCGGCACCGATTTGGAAAGCGCCAAACATCTCAATCGGGCGGTACACGAAGTCTTCAGCGAATCGCAAATCTATCGCATCGATCATTACCTGGGTAAAGAAACCGTGCAGAACATCCTGGTGCTGCGATTTGCCAACACCATCTTCGAGCCGATCTGGAATCGCAACTACATCGACCATGTGCAGATTACCGTCGCCGAGGAAGTGCTGGTCGGTCGCCGCGGCGGTTACTACGACACCTCGGGCGTGATGCGCGACATGTTTCAAAACCATATTCTGCAACTGCTGATGGTCGTGGCGATGGAAGCGCCGGTTCGCTACAAGGCCGACGCCGTTCGCGACGAAAAGGTCAAAGTCTTACAAGCCATGCGACCGCTCACTCCACAGCAAGTCGCCAGCGACACCGTGCGCGGACGTTACCACGAGTATCTCAATGAGCCGGGGGTCGCAGCCGACAGCATCACGCCGACGTTTGCTGCTTTGCGATTGGAAGTCGACAACTGGCGTTGGCAGGGCGTGCCGTTTTATCTGCGCAGCGGCAAAGGCATGTCGTGCCGCACTACGCAAATCGTGATTCAGTTTCGCCAGCCGCCGACCATGCTGTTTCAATCGGCCAAGGCGATTGTCCAAGAAGCCAACCGGCTGGTCATCCAAGTGCAACCGGCCGAAGGCATTCAGATCCACTTTCAAACCAAAGTGCCCGACGCAGGCATGCAACTTCGGCTGACCGATTTGGATTTCAAGTTCTCGCGCCACTATAAATCCGAAATGCCCGAGGCGTATCAGCGATTGCTGCTCGACGCGTTGGCGGGCGACGCCAGTTTGTTTGCCCGCGCCGACGAAGTAGAATTGGCCTGGGGCATCATCGACCCGATCATTGCCGCTTGGCGCGACGGCGGGCTACCGGCCATGCAGGAATATGAGCCGGCACTATGGGGCCCCGACGCCTCGACCGAGTGGATTCGCGCTCAGGGCCGCGAGTGGTTCGATACTTGCCCGGTGTTGAGTTAAGGGACGAGGATCGAGCAGCGAGGATCGGGTGAACCGAACGCAATTCCAGCCTTAGTTTGCAAACGCAGAGCATTGGATGCACAACTCCGAACTGAGCGAACTTGATCGTTGATTGGCCAGTTTTTAGAAAGAATAAACTATGAATCGATTAACTGCTTTTCATATTATCGTCCGTAGCCTATTGGCGATCGCCTGTGCGAACTCTTGGCAAAGCAGCCACGCTGCCGAAGCCGCTTCGAGCAAGGCGGATATCAAGCGCCTACTCTACGTCGCCACGCCGGGCGTGCGGAATTACCTGGAGTACGGCGGCCATGGATTGCTGGTGTTCGATATCGACAACGGCCACAAGTTCGTCAAACGCATCAAGACCGCCGGCCTCGACGACAAGGGCGCGCCGCTCAACGTCAAGGGAATCTGCGCCAGTGCCGCGACCGGCAAGATCTACATCAGCACGACCAAGCAGATTCAATGCATCGACCTGATCAGCGAAAAAATGGACTGGGAGAAAACGTATGAAGGCGGTTGCGATCGGCTGACGCTGTCGATCGACGGCAAAACGATTTATTGCCCGTCGTTCGAAGGCCCGCATTGGTTGGTTATCGACGCCAAGACCGGCGACGTGATTGCCAAAGCCTCACCTAACTCGAGTGCTCATAACACGGTTACCGGGCCGAACGGCAAAGAAGTGTACCTGGCCGGGCGTCGCTCGCCGCTGCTGAGTGTGTTGGACACCACGACGAACAAAATCAGCAAGACTGTCGGCCCGTTCAGCCATGTGATTCGTCCGCTCACGGTCGATGGACGGCAGAAACATGTCTACGTTAACGTCGACGAACTGCTGGGATTCGAAATCGGCGATTTGGAAACCGGCAAAAAACTGCACCGCGTCGAGGTGACCGGCTACAAGCAGGGCAAGGTCAAACGGCATAGCTGCCCCAGCCACGGCATCGGACTGACACCCAACGAAAAAGAAGTTTGGGTTTGCGATGCGTTCAACGAAACGATGCACGTATTCGACGCGACGGTCATGCCGCCAAAGCAAGTCGCCGGCATCAAGGTTCGCGATCAGCCCGGCTGGATCAGCTTCAGCATCGACGGCAAGCTGGCTTATCCATCGACGGGTGATGTCATCGACGTCGCATCGCGCAAGATCATCGCAACGTTAACCGACGAGACCGGTGCCGCGGTACACAGCGAGAAATTGCTGGAGATCGATTTTGTCGGCGTCAAGCCGGTGAAGAACGGCGACCAATTCGGTGTAGGAGAAGTCGGCGTAAGTCTGACAAACGACAGCCAAAGGAAATAACCACAGAGTCACAGAGGACACCGAAGCGAAAAGAAGAAAAAGAATTAGCCGCGAATGGATACGAATGAACGCGAATAAGAATTATTTCTAATCACCAAGTCGCGGAGACATGCACGAGATATTGGGTAGTCGCTCCGTGCCTCCGTGTCTCTGCGGTAAATCTTATTCTCTGTGTTCTCGGTGACTCCGTGGTCCTTCCTTTACCCAGCAAACAGCGGCCCGATCGGCTTGCCGGCTTCGACTACACGGACCAAATCACCCGGCACACCGCGCTGCACGCGCAATTGTCCAACATCGAACAACGTGTGCATCAGCGTGGCCATCAAGTTCGATAAATCGTACGGCTCGCTGGCCGGCGCGCCGCATTGGGCGTCGGACTGCCCGATGACTTGGCCCATCTTCAGCCCTCCGCCGGCGAAGACCAGCGGACAAAGGCTCGGCCAGTGATCGCGACCGCCGTTTTTTTGCAGTTTGGGCGTACGGCCAAACTCGCCGGTAATGACCAGCAGGATTTTCTCGCTCAGGCCGCGATCGCGCACATCGTCTAGAAACGCCGCGACGGCATGATCGACCGGCGTGCCCAGCAAGTGCATTCCCTTCTCGACCGTGGGATGCTTCTGATTGGCGTGGTTATCCCAGCCCGCGTTGCCCACGGTCACAAACCCGCAGCCCGCTTCGCACAACCGCCGGGCCAGCAGCATTTGCCGGCCGATGCTCGACGGTCGCTTTTGCAGAAAGCCGGCCTGCATATGGCTGGTGTCGTATTTGGCCAATGTACGCGGATCCTCATTGCTGAGGTCTAGCGCCCGACGCGCGCCTTTGCCCACCAACAACTGCACGGCTTGCGATGAGAATTCATCGAGCGCGGTCATCGTGCCCGAGGTATCGATCCGTCGATTCAATCGATCGAGCGACTTCAACAGCGCGCGGCGATCTTGCAAACGTTCCAATGGCAGGCTGAGTTGCATGTCACGATTCAGTTCACCATCGCCCGATGGAGCGAACGGCGAACAGGTAGCGCCCAATCGACCGGCGCTATTGCCGATCCGCATGCGTTCCATGTCTTCGCGATAGTCAGGCTCTAGTTCTTCTTCAATCAACTCCGCGAATGCGGGAATGCCGTTGCGCGTCGCCACATTGGATCGCAGTCGGTTGTACATCGCCCCCATGCTGGCTCCGGTTTTGGCCGGGTCCGACGCAACCAGCGTCAACTTGATCGCCTTCGCATGATCGGCTTCGGTATGGGGCGAGTACGAACGGACCACGGCCAATCGATCGGCCCGCTCGGCGAGCTTGGGAAACGTGCCGCCGAAGGTCACGCCCGGCAATCGAGTTGACAGCTCGCCCGTCACGCTGCGAATGCCGTCTGGCGCAGTCATTTTGGGGTCGAAGGTTTCGATCTGACTCGGTCCGCCGCAGAGAAACAAGAGTACGATCGACTTATCGCGTAGATAAGGATCTTTGCCGCCGCCGGAAGCCTGCGCCTTGGCTTGCAACAGAGCAGGCAATGAAAGTCCGCCCAGTCCCAATGCGCCGGCGCGCAAAAAATCTCGCCGTGAACTTCCGCCGCAGTCGGTCTGACTATGTGCCGAGGAAAATAGGAGCATCCGCCAAGTCTCCCAGGTTTAGCTTGCAAAGAGATTGCTTTGCGAAGTCGCTCGATTGTAACAAAATCGACCGATCGAAGCCAAATGTTTTGTCGAATAGATTTCCTGGCGGCAACCCATACAAGCTCGAAGCGCTAGCGAGTGAAGATCGCTGCTTTGGACGTCGACGTATCAAATCGTTCCCGTCGAGTCACTCGCTGGTGCTTCGAGCTTGTATTTCGTCACGGATTGTATTTCCCTCGGCAGGCCGCGAACAGAATCCGCAACACCAGCAAATTGCCGGAAAACGAGCTGATTTTTGTCGGAACCTGCCCGTCGGCCGGGTAACTCCGCGCGGTCGGCAATTCTTTACAGCGATACCCCAATTGCGGCACGCGACACGAAAGGTAGGCCAATAGCTCGTACGTGACAAACACATCGCGGAACGGCTGAACCCGCTGATC
>JAYTAU010000295.1:0-4299 GCA_043737375.1 Planctomycetia bacterium | reverse complement strand
CCCATCGAAAACTGTGCCCAATAATCGACGTATTTTTAAAATCTGATGCGAGAGGAGGGACTTGAACCCACACACCTTGCGGTACTAGATCCTAAGTCTAGCGCGTCTGCCAATTTCGCCACTCTCGCGTGAGTGATACGACTAAGCTTCGGACAGATGGTTCACAGTGTCAAGGGGCGGCCGGGGGGCTAAGGAATGAGGGAGGTGGGGATGAAGGAGGTGGGGATGAAGGAGGTGGGAGGCAGCTGTGGAATAAATTCCATTCTACGCTACTTCGCCGCGTCGAGTTGAAAATCCGCGATGAACAGTTGGCTCTCGCGGTCGGCGGTGCGGTTGCTGGTCCACATCAGTTGCTTGCCATCCGGCGAGAAGACCGGTAGCACGTCTGCGGCGGCATTGTCGGTTATGCGGATCGGTTTGCCGACGGGCACTATTTTGTCGGCCAGCTCTTCATACTTCAACAACCACAGGTCATAGTTCGGCCGCGCCTTGGGGTTGGTATGGTCCGCGCCGGTCCAAATGATATACGGCTCGGTCGGGTGCCAATACGGCGCCCAATTCACGCCGATGTTATCGGTCAAAGCCGTATCGTGTTTGCCATCGATGCCGATCGCATGGATCTGTAAAAAGCTTTCCTTTTTTCGGTCACTGCGGAACAACACCCATTTGCCGTTAGGCGAAATGAACGGTCCACCGTCGTAGCCAGGTTCGTTGGTGAGCTGACGCTGATTGCTGCCGTCGGCGTTCATTACGTACAAGTCGGGGTCGCCGTCACGATCGCTACAAAATGCAATCAACTTGCCGTCTTTCGAGTACGCTCCTTCGGCGTCGTAGCCTTTGCTGTCGGTCAAGCGGCGTAGATTTTTGCCATCCAAGTCGGCGGCGAAGATTTCGGTCGCCGGGTCGAAGTCCCATTGATAACGCCGGCGAGTGCCGCTTTTTTTGTCGTCGGCCTGTTGTTGGCGGGCATCGTCTTCGGTCTTGGAAAGTTGCATGTCCAAATGACTGCTGGCGAACAGAATGCTTTTGCCATCAGGATGAAAGTAGCTGCAAGTCGTTCGCCCGCGGCCGGTGCTGAGCAGCTGAGGCTCGATTGGTTTCGGCTCGATTGGCTTCGGTTCAGTGGTTTTCGGTTCAGTGGACTTGCCTGTATCGGCGAGCAACGGCTGCGAGTAAATCTGATAAAAAGGATAGCCCTGAGGCACTGCTTGATAGATGATGGTTTTCCCGTCGGGCGAAAAGTAGCCTTCACCCGCTTTGACCATGCCGCGCGTAACTTGTCGGATGTTTTTGAAAAACTTTGGCTCGATCGAAATCTCGGCGGACGAGGGTGCATCGCCCGCTGTTTGTTTCGGAACCTGAATTGGTTCTGCCGCGTAGACGACGTGACAAAATGCGGCGTGAAGTCCAATCCAGATTGCAATAAACAGCCGCGCTGAAATGGGCATATTTGATCCTCTGTGATGCAAATTATTTCGGGCCAAGCGTCGTAAAATGTTGCCTCATCGCTATTATAACGGACAGCAGGCACCATGCGACTGAAAGTCCATTGCAGACCGTCATTATAGATCGAGACCGTATAGACCATGAAAATCTACACCAAAACCGGCGACGACGGCTCAACGGGGTTGTTTGGCGGACCGCGCGTCAGCAAAGATGATCCGCGAATCGAAGCTTATGGCACCGTCGATGAATTGAACGCCGTATTGGGCATGGTTAGGGTCGAGCCGCTGCCCATTGAGATCGACGCGCTACTGAGCCAGGTGCAAAACGAATTGTTCGACATTGGCGCTGAGTTGGCCACGCCCGACCCTGTGGATCTGGGCCTAACGATGCTCGGCGATGCTCAAGTCGCGGTGCTCGAGGCGGCGATCGACTGGCACGAGACGTCGCTGCCGGTGTTGCGACAGTTCATTATTCCGGGAGGTTCGCGCGGGGCTGCCGCATTGCACTTGGCGCGGACCGTTTGTCGGCGGGCCGAACGTCGCGTGATAACGCTCGCTGCTTTACCGGGCCAGAATATCTCGGAATGGGTGGTGATTTATCTGAATCGATTGAGCGATCTGCTGTTTGTTTTGGCGCGTGTAGTGAATCATCAGGCCGGCAGCGGTGACGTGGCCTGGCGAAAACGCGAGCAGCGATAATTGTTCGATTTTCGCAAGCGTTGCATTCGATTTGGAATGTTTGCCGCGTCTGGCCATGTAAACGCTTGTCGAACGAATAGGTCGCCTTTACACTGACGCGATTCAATTAAAATTTTGTGGATCGACAGCGTTTTTTAGAGGAATACGGTCATGAAGCCCCGAGCCATGGCAGGCTGGATTTGTGGTGCCGCGATATTGCTGTCGGCGACTGCCGACATGGCGCGCGGGCAGCCGGCTCGCGGCGATGCGGGTGAATTGGCCGCGATTGAAACCGGCGCGCTCTCGCCAGGCGGCACTCGAGCCACTCAGTTTACGGTTGACGCCATCGAACGTTGGGCGGTCGATCTCAAGCGCGTCCTCGACGCGCATTTGTGTGCAACGTTGTCCGGATTGTCGTTGATCGGAGCGCTGCTGGTCTCACTGGCCAATGCGTCTAATTCATCACGGCGAATAGTTTTTCGCAAGGATGAAGAACTATCGAAGCCAATCAATTGGCGACCCTTGGCGATTCGAGCGTTGGCGATCTCGAGCATGGCATTCGCATTGGCGATGATCGAATGCATTGTCATCGATCCACTGATGTCGTATCGGTATGTGGATCTGGAAACGGGAGGTTACGGCGGTCTTTATTTCGGCCTGTTCTTTTGTGTCGTATCGGTCGCCGTCGGTATCGGCGGGCTGCTGTACACAGCATCGTTGATTTTGCGGCATGATGTTGAGCCGCCCGAGTCAAATCGATAGAATGCCAGGTTTCGGCGCGACAGTTTATGCCGGACCTGCGTTAGAGTGTGCATGGGTTGGTTCGGTTGTCGGAGGGATTGCTATTTCCGACATTCACGGGCATTTCGCAGTATTGCTCCTGGATAACGTTAATTTGTCGCCCGCCATGTTGTAACTATTGCGCTTGCCATGATTTAGCAATTCGGCCTTTTTTTGGGGCAGTACCCTGCGTTCGATTTCGGTATCATGGGGACTACTTCCCGACCGAACACGATCGAGCCCCGAGATGGATTGCCCCGAACCGATTCTCCCTTACGCCGACTACGCGCACCTGCCCGTTTTGTTCGATCAAGCGGGCCTGCGGACCAAAAATGCGCATCGCTTCGAGATGGAGCAGCTCTCGGCAATTTTGCTCAATGACGGCGAGCGGCAGCTTTGCGTCGGCTACAAAGATGTTCGTTCAGACGAATTCTGGGTGCGCGGCCATCTGCCCTCGCGGCCATTCATGCCCAATATGCTGCTGTGCGAAGTCGCGGCCCAGCTTTGCTGTTTCTATGTGCAAACACATGGTCCCGAAGAGCAGCGGGTGCTGGCGTTTGCCGGATTGGAAGGGGTTGAATTTGGCGCGCCGGTGATGCCCGAGCAACGGATTTATGCCGTTGGCAAAGTGTTGCGTTTTCGGCCCGGCGTGATGATCAGCTGGAAATTTCAGTTGTTTGTCGAACAGCAAATGGTTTGTTGCGGTACTCTGAAGGGAGTACCGTTGCCGGCCGAGTGGTTGGCGGCTCGCGTGAACAAGACGGCTGGTTAGGTTGGAGTGCCGATCAGATTTTCCGGTTTGTGATTCAACGTTGCTATCGCCCGATCCCCGACCCTCGAATCTCGCGCGGCTGAGCCCAATTAGCCCCAGCTATGAAAAAAATCGAAGCCATCATTCGGCATTACAAGCTCGAAGATGTAAAAAATGCGCTCTCGGAGTTAGGCGTACAGGGGATGACCTTGACCGAAGTTCGCGGCTTCGGTCGACAGAAAGGGCATACCGAAATGTATCGTGGCACCGAATACGCCGTCGATTTTGTCCCCAAGGTGAAAATCGAAGTCGTCGTTGCCGACAATTCAATGCAAGATGCAATCGACACGATCATGCGCACCGCACAGACCGGACAGATCGGCGATGGAAAAATCTTCATCACCGAGCTGTCCAATGTCATTCGCATTCGTACGGGCGAGCTTGACGAGAATGCGTTGTAATGACCACACCACTTTTTCGCCCTAGCGTACAGGCCGCAAAACAACGTCTTGCGGATGGTCGGCAGCGGTTGATGCAGCAGCATCAGGCCGGCTCGCCAGGTATTCAGGTCTGCGCGTTACTGACCGATGTGCTCGATAGCGTGGTGCTAGAAGTTTACCGTGCCGCACTTGACGATTTGGCACG
>JAYTAU010000294.1:0-10553 GCA_043737375.1 Planctomycetia bacterium | reverse complement strand
ACCGTCTGAAGATGATCGACGCCGAGTAACTCGCGCGCATCGACGCCGATCGCTGTTCCCTGATCATTGACAAATTTTACGGTCACCGAATGCGTCGGCAATTCGTTGGCATCGCAGCAGTAGTCCCACGGTACGGGGCAATTATCGCCGGGGATTTCGTTACAGGGTTTCAGTTTGGTGTCGACAATCGTGAACGCCGCAACGCCTTTCACCCACGGATCTTCAGCGCCGCCGATGCGGCCGACCACGGTGACCTGTTGTTGATCGGTCGCCGCTTTGAGCGTGTCGGCAACACCCACGGCCCCGACCGGCTCGGAGGTCATTAAGTATTTTGGATCACCTTTGGCAGCCGGCTTCGTCGATGCTGCATCGTTGCCGCAACCGGTTGAGAAGATCGCCAGCGTCAAAAGTAGCAAGAGTGATTGAATCGGATTGATCATTCGTATTTCCGTGATTGTGTGACCTGTGAAAAACGATCGGCAAAAAAGGATTGGCCGCGAATGAACGCAAATGGACGCGAATGAATAAATCCAATTTGCGTTCATTCGCGGCTAATAAAAATTTGCATCAACCTGCAAAAAACACCTTGTTGTTCTCTCCGTTACCTCAGTTTCCTCCGTTCGCTCCTGTTTACGCTTGCCACGCTTAAATCGATTTTAACGCATCGACCACCGGCGAACGCAACGCGCGCCAGGCCGCTGGTATCGAACCGAGCGGCCCGAGCAACAGGCCCGCTCCGCAGCCGATCAGCAACGTCAAGCTATCGACACGTAGCGCAAACGCGCCCATCGTGAAGCGAATTGCCACGCCGTTGACGAATACGAGGGCCAGCACCCCAGCCAATAGCGCCGCCGCAGAAGTCAAAATTGTCCCTTCTTGCACGAGGCTCAGCGTGATTGCCCGTCGCAAAAAACCGATGGTCTGTAGTGCGGCGAGTTCGCGAATTCGCCCGACCACGGCCCCGAACATGGTGTTCAATCCGGCGAACACCCCTGCGCCGGCGATCAGTCCGACGACCAGCCAGGCCAATATCCGCACATGGCCGTAGTGCGAACGTTGCATTCGGTAGTACTCAAGTTCCGATTGCGATTCGATCTCGAGCTTGTTCCGGTTTTCCTTGGCGAATAGATTTAACGACGAGAGCTGGGCCTCAGACTGCATCCGCACGGCGACGATGCTTAGATCCTGCCGCTGCATGGCCTGCTGAAGATCGGACAGCGGGCACCAAAATTCCGACTCGAACGCCGATCCGCCAGCGGAAAAATGCCCGCTGATCCGCCAGGTTTGGCCTTCGAACTGCAAGTTGCGTCCGGCCGCCAAATCTTCATTCCGCCAGCCGAGTTTGGCAGCCGCCAAACGTCCGACGATGACCTCGCCCGCTTGCGGCCATGCGCCGCTGGTAATTTGCACCTGATTTCGCACCATCAGCGCGACCGGCAGCACGCCGCGCACCAGACCCACGGTCACGGGTCGATCGTCAGCGGCGCGAAACTGCGTGCCCAGATACAATTCGGGTGAGACCAGCTTCCGGCCGTATTGTTCGTCGACACCGTCTACTCCGGCTTGAATTCGATCGACGGTGCTGTACGGGACCGACGAATATTCGAGGTTTTCAGCCGACCCGAGCGCATAGACCAGTCCCACGCGCGCGTCGCCGCTGTCGGCCAACGTGGCTTCGAGCCCGCGGACAAACGACGTCACGACTAGAATCAGCAACACGACGATCGTCAGTCCCAACAGCGTGAGCGCGCTTCGCCCGGGCCGCCGCAACAGATTGCGAACGCCGTATTCCCAGGGCAGAGGTCGGAAGCGAAGCATGCTGAGGGAGGAGTCAGGGTTTAGAAGTTAGGGAAATCGAAGGGAATGGAACGGCCACGACAGTCAAATCGATTTAGGACCGGTCGAAAAATAACTTCCCGATAATCTCGCCCTCACCGCTCGTTCCTCGCCGCCTCTCCCAGAGGGAGAGGGGTTAACAAGGAAGTTATTTTCCATCCGCCCCTTAGTTTGTCGGAACCGCGCTTGCGGTAAAGCTACCCCTGACGATGCGTATTACGGGAATTGTCATGATTCTTCAATGGCAACAACCGAATTATATACGCTTCAGGACCCTGCATGCACGTTGAACCAGCTCTTGCAGTGTGTGCATTTGGCGTCGCCGTGGGGCGAAACATCGGCCTGGTCTCCCAACGGCGCCGAACACTGCGGGCAGACGTACGCATCGCGAGTCACCGGCGGGCGATCCGGGTCGCTCACTTTGACGCGCCGCTGATCGAGTCGCTCCTGAACCGTGGCTTGCAGGTTGTTCATTTGCGACGTGCCGTTCAGCGCCGCGTAAGCAGTGCCGCCTCCCATGGCGATAAAACAGATCGCAATGAAGCTGGCAAAAATTCGGAAGAACAACGGCGGCGAATGAAAGTCATCGAACGGTTGACTCCACATGAACCAGAGCACGGTGACGCCGATACCTAGAAACGCGAGGCCGAAAATTGCAACGACAATTTTGCCTGCGAGTGTTACTCGTGTTTTATCGTCGCCACTATCAGAATTCATCGGGCGTTACTCCCTGCGTTGCTCGTTCGTGTGACCCGCAGAACCTCCTCCAGTACTAGTCCGTTGGTCGCAATTCCTTCGCCGCGGTGAATCGTCGGCTCGCCCTGCCAGTCGGTGAAGGTTCCGCCCGCTTCTTCGATGATCGGTTGAATGGCCGCCGCGTCCCAGACGTTCATGATCGGATCGACCATCAGCTCGGCCCGCCCGGTCGCAACCAGCAAGTAGCCGAAGCAATCGCCCCAGGTACGTGTCAGCCGCGAGGCGTTCTGAAGCGAGAGATATGCATCCATCCGACCGCGCTGGGCGAACGATTTGACTTCGCTGGTGACGAACATCGCTTCACTGAGTCGCGAGGTTTGTGAGACGCGTGCGCGCCGCGGTGGCGAGTCGCCGATGATTTGCCAACAGCCTTCCCCCTGCCCTGCAAAAACGCACTCGTCGAGCGGCGGCAGATCGACCACGCCGACGATGCTGCGGCCCTGATACTCGACGCCGACCATGGTTCCGTACAGCGGCACGCCGTGAATGAATGACTTCGTGCCGTCGATCGGGTCCAAGATCCAGCGATAGCCTGACGTGCCGGGGCGTTCGGGAAATTCCTCGCCCAAGATGGCGTCGTTCGGAAACTTTTCGACGATCCGTTCTCGCAATAGCAGCTCGGCTTCGCGATCGGCCACGGTCACCGGCGAGGCGTCGTTTTTCAGATCGACCTGCAAGGTGTCCGATCGGAAATACTTTAGCGTATGTCGCCCTGCCTGGCGGGCAATTTCCAGGGCAAAGGCAAGTCGCGGAGAAAGCGGAGGCGATTGATGCGTCGGTTTGGGATCTGCCATACGCGTTAACGTACAATCGCGGTTGCCGTTCGCCAAGCGGCCCACACTTCCCGATCCCTAATCCCTGACCCCTCTTAACTAGCCCGCTACGGCTTCAACGGGTCGCGCGATTAGGCTTGCCACTTTGACATCTTGCAATTGCTGCCGTGCGGTCGAGGCGATCGATTGAATCGCATTTCGCAAGCGGGTTTGCGACTCATTCGGCAATCGCTCGGCGAATGGTAATCTGGTGTTCATCGGCCCATCGACCGCTTCGATGATGTCGAGCAGTGAGATTTCGTCGGGAGCGCGTTCGAGCATGTAGCCCCCTTCGACTCCGCGTGTCGAAGTCAAAATACCATGCGTGACCAAACTGCGGAGTATCTGCAGCAGAAAGCGTTCGGGCATCGCACCTTCGGCAGCCAGCCGGCTGCACGGCACAGGCTCATGCGTTTCAGATTGAGCCAACTGCAGTGTCGCCTGCAGCGCGTAAGTCACCGTTCGAGACAGTTTCATCGGCAGATTTCCTCTATCGAAAGCCTGTGTGCGGTCGCGCTAAATAAAGCGGCGACTCCAACATCTCGATATCCTTGGCTGCGTCGTGAGAATTCACGCGCTGGAACAGCCAGTTAAAATCGGGATATTGGCTTGCCTCGACCCAGTTCCGATAGATTTTCTGCGTAGCATCCAGCAATCGGCCCGCGAATTGAAAACGTCAATCACGGATGCTTGGATGTAAGTTCCGAAGGCGATAGCAATCGCCTCCCCCCATTGCCGATAGAGATAATAGCTTTCTCGCTGGCAAGTGTCAAATTTTTTGCCAGAGTATTGTCGCACTTGGATTGCAACAACCGGCTCCGCCAGACTCTATCCGTTGTTGGTGCCGAGCGAAGTCGGTTGCGGAGCTTGGTTGGGATCGGCAGTGCGAGGCGTCCGAAAGCCATACAGTACTAGTAAAATTGATCCGCTGACCAGCAGCATGTCGGCGATATTGAAGACCGGCCAATCGAACAACAGGCGACCATCGTCGCTGACCAGTCGAAAATGCAACCAATCGCGGACGGCATAGACAGGCTCACCCATGCGATTGGGGTCGTTCCATCGCAGCCCGGGCAACCCCAGCCGGTCGTAAAGGTTGCCAAAGATGCCTCCCATGATCGAGGCCAGGGCAATCGTCAGATACCAGTCGTAGGCGGCTCCCAAATAGAACAGCCAGTAGAGGATACCAATTGCTGCCACGACCGAAAGCCCGGCAAATAGCATGGTCATGCCCTGGCCGAAGCCGAATAAGGCTCCTTCGTTCAGACTAGTTGTCAGGCTAAAAACGCCCGGCCAGAGTACGATCGCCTCGCGCTCGGGGCCGGCCAGCTCGGCAAATATCCAGCTTTTGGTCCACAAATCAAACGCGCAGCCTGCCACGGCAATCAACAAAAACACGACCAGGCGATTGCGTAAAGCGGGTGACATATCCGTTCAAATACCCGCTGGCGAACCGCTGAGCAAGGGCAAAGCGGATTGCTTGTGTAGTCACCTCGCTTCGGCCGAGGCGAAGTCGCTCGCTTTGTGATAAAGCTCCACGCGTAGGGTGGAGGCTACACTAGCAGTTACTTCTCTAATTTCGAAGCGCATTTGATGCAATGCGAGACATACGGAATGGCTTCAAGCCGGGCCTTGAGAATCTTACCGCCGCACTCGTCGCATTCGCCGTAGACGCCCTCTTCGATCCGTTCTAGGGCACGTTCGATCGAATCGAGCGTGCCTTCGTCGTTCTCCATCAGACTGAGCGTAAACTCTTGTTCGTAGTTGTCGCTGCCAATATCGGCCATGTGGATGGGCATCCGCGAGAAGTCGCCCGAATCGCCATTGCCTTTGAGAGCGGCCTGAGCCAATTGACTAATATCGCCTCGTAGCCGAGCGCGTAGTGCCAAGAGCTGCTTTTTGTAGACCTTTGCTTCAGCCTTCTTCATTGCCAAATTCTCCGGCGGTCAGTTCCAGGATGTGGGATGAAAAGCGTTGCGATTAAGTACGTTCCGTTGAACAGCTTCAGCCGAGCCGAAAAGCCATAGAACCTCTATTTTACTTAGCCCCTGTCGCGACCGTAAGGGGGCGCATTATCTTGCCGGCAAGTTTTTGCCGGCAAGCGGAAAAACTGTGCGTTTTAGCCGAATTTTGTCGGCGATCGGGGCTCGAAAGCCTCCGTTTGGAATGGTCGGAACCGCCGCGAGCGGCCCGGGTTTGTACTAGCCGTGCCCTGAACTATTGAGCTTGAATTATGCCGGTTCGACGAGTCGATCATGGTTAGTTCGTTCTACCGGCACCTTTGCAATGTGTGGCTGTTTGTCGACGCGGGTCCGCCTTGATGCATCGCTGGCGTTGACCTAAACTAATGATCTCCATGCCAGTTATGTCGCTTTTGGTCGGCAGTAGGCCCTGGCTGCCGGCTGTCGCCACTGCTTTTTTCGGAGTTCGAGCGATTAGTGTTTTGCCGCAGACCGACTTGGCGTTTCAGCGCTGCATTGCGCCGGCGTGCGGGGCCACGTACGGAGTCGACGAAGTGCGCGTGGCCTGCGACTGCGGCCAGTTGCTCGATGTGATTTACGACTGGGACCGGTTGCGGCTACCCAAATCGCTCGACTACTTCGAGCAAAAATGGTCGCGCCGTTATGACCCGCTCTGTCTCAGCGGCGTCTGGCGGTTTCACGAGCTGCTGCCATTTGCGCCGTTGGAGAAAATCGTCACGATCGGCGAGGGACAAACGCTTTTGCAAGAATCGGCAGGTGTCGGCAAGTTCGTCGGTATCGAACGCGGGCAACTGTTTTTGCAGTACGAAGGTCTCAATCCCTCGGGCAGCTTCAAAGACAACGGCATGGTAGCCGCGTTCACCCATGCGCGGACCGTCGGCGCGCAGCGCGCCGCATGCGCATCGACCGGCAATACCAGCGCGTCGCTGGCGCTCTACTGCGCCGTGACCAAGCTGATGCGTGCGGTTATCTTTATCGGTTCGGGCAAAATCAGCTACGGTAAGCTTTCGCAAGCGCTCGATTACGGTGCATTAACGGTGCAAATCACCGGCGACTTCGACGATGCCATGCAACGCGTACAACAGGTCTCGAAAGAGCTGGGCATCTATCTGGTCAACAGCGTCAATCCCTTCCGGCTCGAAGGGCAAAAGACGATCATGTTTCGCGTGCTGGAAGGATTGCGCTGGGAAGTGCCCGATTGGATTGTCGTGCCTGGCGGAAACTTGGGTAACAGCAGCGCATTCGGTAAGGCATTTGCCGAACTGAAAGCGAACGGGCTGATCGATCGCATTCCGCGGTTGGCAGTCATCAATGCGGCCGGCGCAAACACGCTTTACGAGTTGTACGAGCGGCGCGGGCTACGCTGGAACGATGGCAACCCCGATCTTAGCAAGGCGTGTCATTACTACGATGAATTGGACCGCGAAGCGCGGCGGGCCTCGACGATTGCCAGCGCCATCGAAATCAATCGCCCGGTAAATTTGAACAAATGCTTGCGCGCTCTGGATGTCTGCGACGGCGTGGTCCGCGAAGTCAGCGAACAAGAGATTTTGGATGCCAAGGCCCAAGTCGGTGCCGGGGGTTTTGGCTGCGAACCGGCCAGTGCGGCCAGCGTGGCCGGAGCCAAGCAACTGATTGCCGAAGGAGTGATCGGGCGCAATGAGCGAGTCGTCTGCATTCTGACCGGGCATCAACTCAAGGACCCGACGGCTACGGTCGCATATCACACGACCGATCAAGACCAGTTCAACAAGGTCTTGGGCAGCCGGGGCGTCAAGCGGGCCTCGTATGCCAACCGGGCAGTCGCAGTGAATAACGACCTGGATGAAATCATCCGCGCGATACAACTTTATAGCTGAAACGACCCCTGCTTAATTCGTCGCGCGCAATGGCGCAAAGAATTGTGTCACGCAAAGACGCGAAGGACGCAAAGGGAAATATGGTTGAGCAGAGTTGTGCAATAGAATCAGTAATTTTATAACACCCAGCTTCTGATTGATGAGTTAGTTTTTCAAACCTTTGCGTCCTTCGCCCCTTTGCGTGAAATCCTTTCTGCTTCATGTCAGACATGTCCAAAATTCGTGTTGCTATTCACGGTGCCGCGGGGCGGATGGGCCAGCGGCTGATAGCCCTGGGCTCGACCGATCCCGATTTGCAAATAGTCGCGGCCATCGAATCCGCGAATAATCCAAAAATCGGGACCGATGCCGGGACCATCGCCGGCATCGAACCGATCAGCGTGCCATTAAGCAGTAGCTGGACGAGTAAGCCGCAAGTCGTTATCGATTTTTCGGTTCCTCAAGCCGGTTTAGCCATCGCGCGCAAATGCGCCGCCGATGGAGTCCCATTGGTACTGGCTACGACCGGGTTCGAAGCGGCCGAACAGGCCGAAATTCGCGAGCTGGCAAAAAAAATTCCGCTGCTTTGGTCGCCCAGTATGAGCCTGACGGTCAATCTGGCGATGAAATTGACCGAGATCGCCGGCCGGTCGTTGGCCAATCACCCGTCGGGGGCCGACGTGGAAATTCTGGAGCGGCATCATCGTTTTAAGGAAGACTCGCCCAGCGGTACGGCTCTGAAATTCGGTCAGATTGTCGCCGACGCCATGCAGATCGATCGGCACGTGCATGGCCGCGAAGGCCGCCCGGGGCAACGTCCGCATAACGAGATCGGCTATCACGCGATTCGCGTCGGCGACAACCCGGGCGAACATACGATCGTGTTTGGACTGTTGGGCGAAACGCTCGAAATCACCGTGCGGGCCAGCAATCGCGATTGCTATGCGCATGGCGCGTTGACTGCGGCAAAATTTCTGGCGGGTAAGCCGGTGGGCATGTACGGCATGAGCGACGTGCTTGGCTTCTAGCAAATGGGGAAAGCGGAATGGGGAATGTACGGTTTGCCGTTGATCAAGATCTGGGGGCATCTGAAGTCGGTTACCGTTGAAATGATTGTAATGCACGAATCGAAATCATTCCCCAATCCTCATTCCCACTTCCGCATTACTTCTCATGGCCAAATGCGACGAAGGCTATCTGTGCGACGTGTGCGGGCAGGATGTGGCGCTGATCACCGACAGCGATTTGTACTTGCGATACGTGACCGGCATGCTCGATCCCGAGGTACTGCACACCACGCACGAGCGACATATCGCTTGCAATCCAACGCTGGCGCAATTCATCGTGGCCGAGGAGTTCGCGCTGGTGGTTGTCGATGGCCCGTTCGATAAACGCATGCTCGACCCGACGTATGTCCGCGAGCGTGAGCGGTTGCTGAGCCGCGGGTGGAAGCGATTGCAAGAAATCGCCGGGCTGGACTTGCCGATTCTCGATTACCCTCTGCCCGAAGTCCGTGCCGAGATCGAAAAGCTCGCTCGAGGGTAATTTACCACGGAGACACGGAGGAAAGCAAAAAGGTTAGCCGCGAATGGATACGAATGAACGCGAATCCGAGTCTAGGGGATAGGGACTGGAGGCTAGGGACACGCGAATTCAACTTAGCCAATGGTCATTTCAAGGCTTCGGCATTCGGATTTCGACTTTCGTCATTCCTTCGACAATTGACTTTCGACATTCCGATTGTCTCTCTGCGCCTCCGCGTCTCCGTGGTCAATTCGCTTCCTTGGACGTTGCGCGAGGCTTAGTTCGTCGTTGCCAGCGAGGCATCTGCTTCGCGTTTGCCGCGTCGCACATCGACGCGAGAAACCAAGACCCAGCCGATAACCAATTGCAGCAATAAACTAATAATCGCCAGCCGGGCGCTGCCGGTGAAATATACGACCGCGGCGAATGTCAGCGGGCCGATAAAACTGGTCGCCTTGCTCGACAGATTGAAGAAGCCGAAAAACTCGGCCGTGCGATTGGCCGGAGTCATGATGCCCATGATCGCGCGGCTGACCGATTGAATGCCCCCCATCACCAGCGCGACGACCGCGCCCATGATCCAAAATTCGAATTCGGTGGTCACCCACCACGAAGCGGCCAGCGTGGCGACCCAAACGGCCAGGCAGCCGTACAGTGCCGCTTTCTGCCCGAACCGATCGGCCAATTTGCCCACGATCAGCGCTCCGGGCATCGAGACGAACTGGATCATGATGATGATCGGAATCAGTTGCTCCGGGGTTAGTTTGATTTCTTCTTCGGCGAAGTTCGACGCTTGGGTCAAGACAGTTTGTACCGCGTCGTTGTAAAACAAAAACCCGATCAAGAACCAGGCCAACATGCGAAACTGCCTTAGGTTGGTGAGCGTATGTTTCACTTCGCCTAGCGCCTGTCCGATCGCTCCTGAGAGCGGCAAGCCGGCGGAGCGCGGAGCGGTCTTGTCGCGAAGAATAAACACGGCCGGCAACGAGAACAGGCCCCACCACAGGCCCATCATAATTAGCCCCGCGCGTAGGCGATCGACCTTGCTTTCGATGCCGATCCAATCACCCTTTTCAATGAGCAAGAGTGCCAAGATGACTGCAACGCCACCGCCGATATAGCCCAATGCGAAGCCGTAGGACGAGACACGATTCATGTTCGAGTCGTCGGCAATGTCGGGCAGAAACGAGTTGTAGAATCCGTACGACAGCTCGAAGAAAAAACTGGTCAGCAAAAACATGCCGGCGATCCACCACGGGTGTTCCGGTGGCAGCACGCCGATCATCAGTCCGCAAAACGCCCCGGATAACGCGGTCACGCGAAACCAAATCCGTTTGTTGGCCCGTGCATCGGCCAGCGCGCCGACGATCGGCGAGAGGAATGCGGCGATGAGCATCGACAGCCCGATCCCCAACGGATATGCCACGGCTCCTTCGACCGATTGGCCACCCAGGGTGACGACGGGAAAAACTGCTTGGGGGTCGTTGGCGGCTGGAAAGATAGCCTTTAAGTAGAACATCAACGTGGTGATGAGCAGCGTCGAGTAGGCGCTGTTCGCCCAATCGTAGAGCGCCCAGGCGAAGAACTCGCGCCGCGTGCCGCGGGGCGCACGATCGCCTGCTGCCAACGATCCGTTTTCGCTGCGGGACGGATTAGACTGCGGTGCCGAATACGAGTTAGGCTTATCCGACACGATCACGGTCCTTGGCGGTTCGAGCTAGTTGAGACCGCCGCATTATCAAGAACATGCCGGAAAGCAACAAGATGAATCGGCTCTCAACCGTCGACACCGCGTTGCGTAGGCA
>JAYTAU010000293.1:0-1637 GCA_043737375.1 Planctomycetia bacterium | reverse complement strand
TCGCGTCCTTTGCGCCTTTGCGTGAAATCTTACTCTAGATTCTGTTGTGGTAACTTACGAAAGCCGCACAAACCGCTGTTGGGCTATTCTTCATGACTATGTACAATTCCGCCGAACTTTTGCGGTCGCCCGCTTGGGCCGATCGCTGCACGGAGACATGTTTTCATTGGAGGATGCACGGATGCGCACGAAACTTTTGCTCGCGATGCTCAGCGGCGGTACGCTTTGCGGGGTGTTGACGCTGATGCAAGTCACGGCCGCCGATGATCCGATTCACAGCTTGTCGGAGCCGCAACAGAAGCTGTTCATCGATGCGTTGAACAACGAATCCCCTGCGTGCGCGGCCCAATGTAAGCCCTGCAAAGACCAATGCCCGTCGAGTCAGACGCACTGCGTCCCGACTAAAAAGGCCCGATTTGATTTTTCGGGTAGCGAGTACGATTGTTTTCCGCAACTCCCAAAGCAAGCCGGCGCGCCGCTGATGATCGACTTGCCTGAACTGATGGGCCCCATCGATCGTTCGATGGTCGAGACCATGAAGCGTAAGCTGGGTTTGTACCCGCTGGCGGGAACTTTGTTTGACGAAGGCCCCTGTTTTATCGCCATGCCGCCTGTGCCGCTGTTCGATGGGGAAGCGGTTCATTTTCCGGACAAGCAGGTCACCGCGGTCATCGACGACAACGATTGTCCCGGCTCGTGCAAGCCGATCAACACCACGCCGTCGTTGCAGATGTTGGTGCCTGCCTTACCGATGATCGAAAGCGTTGAAGTGTTGCGGCAAAGCAGCAAGGAGTTGGAAACGACGGCCGATCGATTGGAGCAGTGCGACCTTTATGAGCAAGCCGATGCGGTGCGTTGCACAGCGCAAGGACTTCGCCAACGCGCAAGAGAGCTCCGCGGGGCGAGCCAACAAATGAATACGAAGTACATGCCCTACCCCTCGCCGCAACCGCACAGCGCGCATCCTCGAGTTGGTCCGGTGCCGTCGGCGTTCTATCCGACAGCCTATGTGTCGTCCGCGTCCCATTCCGGACAGCCCGACGTGTTGATCGCGAATTGCGGTGACAACGCGGACGCGTCAGTATCGGCCGATTGTAAGTCGAAGTCATGCCGGATGAGTGTTTGTGATTCGAAGTCGTGCGATTCTTGCGAATGCGAATCGAAGTGCGGAGAGTTGCACTGCCGATGTCCTAAAGCGTGCGATTCGAACTCGTGCATGGGGGCCGAGCTCTTCGAGTTTTTCAAGGCCATCTCTGCGGAGTGCCAGGTGCCGACGAAGAAACACTTTCCGCAGACAGGCGCTGAATTTGATTTGAAGAAGCTCGTTGAGCCGCAGTCAAATTCAAATCCTTTTAATTTGCCGGTAGAAGAAGAAGTAATTTTTGGTCTTACCACTGGAAACACTAAATAGTAAGAACGTCGCAATTGCAAATGTCCGGTTACGACATTTCTTATATCCAGCAGAGTTCAGAGAACGGGGGACTTCGGTCCCCCGTTTTTTTGCGCAGACGCACAACATTCAAGCTCGACGCGCAAGCGAGTGCATCCTGCGATCGGTGCAATTCACTCGCCGGCGCTTCGAGCTTATATTTCCAAGGACTCGCTGGCGATCCGAGTTGGCATTTTCGTCACGTCCG
>JAYTAU010000292.1:0-1639 GCA_043737375.1 Planctomycetia bacterium | reverse complement strand
TCGAACGTAATTTGCACCGAGGAGCCTGCGTACGCCAAGGGGGCGAGCAATAACACACTTGTCAATAGAATCAGTCCCGGCCGCGCGATGATCCGATGTGCGGCCCACGACCAGAACCGGTTTGCGACGGAAGCAGCCCGTCCCTCGCTGCCGCTTCCAGTGGACGAGGAGTCGTCAGTCCCTGGGCTCCCCGCCGCCAGGTGTCGCAATCGCGACGGCCAAAACACGATACTCCGCGTGGCTTGCAACAGCGCCGGCGCGAGCGTCAATGACGCCAATAGCGTGATTGTCAGGCAGACCGCGATTGCCGGCCCGCTGTCGCGAAACTTGCCGAAGTCGGCAAAGAACATCATCCCTAGCCCTAGAATCGTGGTCAGCGCGCTGCCGACCAACGCGTGGCCCACATTCGCCAAGGCAGCCGATAACGCCTCGCGTTGCAGCAGACCGCGTTCCAGTTCTTCCTTGTAACGCGCAATCAGAAATAAGCAGAAATCGGTGCCGGCCCCAAACAGTATCACCACGATAAAGATTCGCGTGGTCGTGAACACTTTGAAATCCCACCCGTGCATTCCGTCGAGGCGATGCAGTTGTGTCAGCAGCGCGACCAGATTGGTCCCGACCGAGATCGAAATGATGATCGTGGCCAAAGGTATCACCACCAGCAACGGCGCGCGATATACCGCCAGTAGGATTGCGATGACCATGACGATGGTCGTGATTTCGGTGTTGCGAATGCTTTCAGCCGCCGAGAGCAACATATCGCCGCCGACGGCCGCCGAGCCGGTAATGCCCAGTCGCAGACCGGCCGGAAACTCCGGCTGTTCGCGCGCGGCATCGACGATCTGTTGCACCCGCCGCAAGATCGGAATGTTTTCGGTCGCCATGAACTCTTTGGTGAGTTGCAGCACGATCAGAGCCGCCTGAGCGTCTTCGCTGAGCAGATTTTTGCCGATGACCTGGCTCTCGTGCGTCCATACATCCTGCAAGCCCAACACGGCCGCTTCTTGCAGAAATTGCTTTTCTAGTCCGTATGCCAGGGCAAAATCGGAGGTCGTCAACGGCCCTTCATTACGCGCCACTACGACGATCATCTGGCTGCGCGCGGTGTTGTCGGGAAAGGCCCGATGCAACAGCGCCTCGCCTTGCACGCTGGACATTTGCGGCGGCAAATAGGCCAAATTGCCGTCGCGCGCGATCTGCGACCAGTCGGGCGAGACGAGGCGCAGCAGCGCGGCCGCGCCGATCCAAACCAGGACCACGGCCCACCATTTTCGCGTGACGAACTCTCCCAACCGATGGAACATTGGCGGTTGCCAATTGATTCGAATGACTGCCGGCCGACCGTTACAAGCTCGCCGATCGTACGAAGAGGATTTGCCTTGCCGCGAGCGTGCGATTGAATCGTACCGCTTATCGGCGCAGGCTCCAAGAGAAGAGCAAGCGTAGTCGTCACGCTCCGCGTGATGATTGGGGCAACCGTGTTGATTTCACGCATTGCGCGACCAAATGATAATCATGTGGCGATTATGTTGGTTCCGAATCGTGTTGTAAACCATTAGAAATGTCCTCTGTTTCTGACCGATAGAAATGTCCCCTTGAGTTTACTGGTTCCGCCGGGGAGTTGGACTGCGTAGCGCAG
>JAYTAU010000291.1:0-4325 GCA_043737375.1 Planctomycetia bacterium | reverse complement strand
CCAAATCGATAATCTAGGAGTCGATTAATGATCCAAAACTGAGCACTTCTCATTATTCCCAATTAGACCAAATGACCTAGTTAATGGCTGAAACGCGCCAATTGACTGTTGAGTAGCCAGTCGAATGCTGGTGAGTTCCCGGTAGAGCGCGCGCAAAGATTCACAGTTCATGTCTTTGCCGACAGCATCGCGTTGTCAGGCGTTCCCGCGATTGGCGTGCAATTTCCGCGCTGCCTGAGTTGATAAAGCACGCTGTAGTACTCGAATCTCGTGACAATGACCGAGCTGATCGAGCGAACATAAAACAGGTGCACGAGCTATTCGCGCCGCTGCAAATTGACGACCAGCATTTCCTGGCTCGACTGGCCATGCTGGAGCGATTTGACGGTGTTCGGCAAATCTCCTAACACTGATTGCGAAACATGACGGCGTTAAAAAAAGATGGGTTCACGTTCAAAAAGGCCGATGAAGGCGAATCGCCTTCCGTGCCCGAGTCGGCCGAGCGCGCCGTCGAATTGGCCAGCAATGGCGCGCTGGCCTCCACCTTGTCGGTCACCGTGCGCGCGGTTGCGGGCGAGCCGTATGACCGAATCACCGATTACGAACTGGGTGATTTGCCTGAGGCGGTCCCGGCCGAACTGCTCGGGTCGGCTGAACCATCGTTCGATGAAATTCCCTTTTAACACTGATCTGGAGACTTTTTAATGATCTACCTGGCTTCACCGTACAGTCATCCTAATGCGAAGGTTCGTGAGCGGCGGTTTCAGGAAGCCTGTTGCGCAGCGGCCAAGTTGCTGCAAGCCGGTGTGCTGGTCTTTTCGTCGATTGCGCACAGTCATCCGATCGCCAGTTTTGGCATGCCGACTAGCTGGGAGTTCTGGTCGCGGTTGGATCGCGAGTTTCTTTCGCGCTGCGAGATGCTGGCCGTGTTAACGCTGCCTGGTTGGCGTGAAAGCGTCGGCGTCCAAGCGGAGATCGACCTGGCGCTCGATATGGGGCTACCGATCGTTCATGTCGCGCCGACCGATCTGAATGCCGTCGACCTGGAACCACTCCCGCCAGCCGTGTTAAGGCCAATCCGTCTCGACGCCGCCCAATTCGCCGCCTGAGGCCTCAACACAAAAGAGTGTCTTAAATACGCCGACTGGCCCTCGAGAACGAATCATGACCGACCCCGAACACGTGACCGAGATGTCGGCCGACGAGCGACTGCGTGAAGCGGCGTCGATTTTGGCAGCGGGCGTTGTCCGGTTGCACCGGCGCTGTGCGCTGCGTCGGGATGACGGCTCAAAAACAGTTTTAAATTGTGTACCCGCAGGCCTTGAGGTTCCGGGTGAAACGAGGCTCACTGTGCGTGTTGGTTAACGATCTCCACAACTCGTTTCCGGAGCCACACGCATGCAACTGAATGTTGAAAAAGAACTGGCCGCGTTGCGCCGCCTCAAGTCGGGCGAATTACGCACGCGGTACGCTGAAGTTTTTGGCGAGACCACTCATAGCCATCACCGGGAGTGGCTCGTCAAGCGAATCATCTGGCGCATTCAAGCCAACGCCGAAGGGGACTTGTCGCAACGCGCCCGCCAGCGCGCCGCCGAATTAGCCAACGACGCCGATCTACGGCGTATAGCGCCGAGATCTCCTGCCCCGTCCCCCGACGCCACGACCCGCACGATCACTGTCAAGGCCGCCGGCCTGAGTGAGAATCGGATCCCACTCCCCGGCACGACGCTGATTCGTGCCTACAAGGGTCAGACGGTACAGGTCCGGGTCTTGCCGGCGGGATTTGAGTTTGAAGGCGAAATCTATAAATCGCTCAGCGCCGTTGCCAAGAAAATCACCGGCTCGCATTGCAACGGCTATCATTTCTTTCGGCTGACCAAGCAGGGAGGTGACCGATGACCTCCCGGCAACCAAAGCCGCCTGCGAGGCTCGCGGCAAAGTTCCGCTGCGCTGTCTATACCCGCAAATCGACCGAAGACGGCCTGGAGCAAGAGTTCAATTCTCTTGACGCCCAGCGGGAATCGGGCGAAGCCTACGTCAAGAGCCAGACGCACGAAGGCTGGGAGTGTTTGGCGGACCGATATGATGACGGTGGATTCACGGGCGGCAACATGGAGCGGCCCGCACTCCGGCGCTTGATGGCCGATATCCAGGCCGGCCGAATTGACTGCGTGGTGGTTTACAAAGTCGATCGGCTCAGCCGTTCGCTGATGGACTTCTCGCGCATGATGGAGACCTTTGACAAACACAAAGTGTCGTTTGTCTCGGTCACTCAGCAGTTCAACACGGCCTCGTCGATGGGCCGCTTGATTCTCAATGTGCTACTCTCGTTCGCCCAGTTCGAACGCGAAATGATCAGCGAGCGCACTCGGGACAAGATTGCCGCCACGCGCCGCAAGGGGAAATGGTCCGGCGGCATGCCCTTGCTTGGGTACAACGTTGTCGCCACGAAGCTGGTGATCATGCCCGAAGAATCGCAGCAGGTGCAAAGAATCTTTCAAATGTATTTAGAGGGCGAAGGCCTTGTCTGGCTTGCCGGACAGATCGCACTCTTAGGATGGCGCAACAAACAGTGGACGACCCGCAAAGGTACGCAGCGTGGCGGGCGGGTGTTCGACAAGAACAGTCTATGGCAGCTTTTGACCAACGTCGCTTACACCGGCAAAGTGAAGTACAAAGACGAGGTTCATCCGGGCGAGCACCAAGCGATTATCTCCGAAGCGTTATGGCAACGGGTGCAAGCCAAGCTGGCGCACAACGGCCGCACCGGTGGAGCGGCGCTGCGAAACAAGTTTGGCGCGCTACTGAAGGGTTTATTGCACTGCGTGCCCTGCCAGTGCCAAATGTCGCCAACCCATTCCACACGAAATCAGACCAAGCGCTATCGATACTATGTATGCACCGCCGCTCAGAAGCGAGGTTGGCACACCTGCCAGTCCAAATCGGTCCCGGCTGGCGAAATTGAACGGTTTGTGGTCGAGCAGATCAAGGGTATTGGCCGCGACCCGCAGCTGGTGGCCGAGACGGTTCGTCAAGCCGGTGGGCAGACGACCGCACGAATTAACGAGCTGGCGGCCGAACAGCGGCGCCTGGAACGAGACTTGGCCAATGAGCATCGTCAGTTGCAGCAACTGATCGGGTTCGCCGATACCCAAACTGCGACGCTGGTGGCGACGCAGCGAGCCGACTTACATGAACGAATTGTCACTGCCGAGCGGCGACTGACCGAAATCCGCGACGAAGACCAGCGGTTGCAGCACGACGTTATCGATGAAGGGGAGATTGCCCGAGCCTTGGCTGAGTTTGAGCCGGTGTGGGAAACGCTCAGCCCGCGAGAACAGGGACGGCTTCTGCAACTGCTCATCGAGCGTGTCGACTACGACGGTCAGCACGAAACTATCTCTATCACCTTTCACGCGGGCGGCATTAAGTCGCTTGGCAATCAAACCTCGACTGGAGATGCCGCATGACAACAGGACTTAAGTTTCAAACCAGCGTGCGGTTTCGGGTGGGTCGAAAAAGTTGCAAACATATCAAGACTGGTGCGGCACCCGTCACGATTGTTGAGCCAGGCCGCGTGCCACGCGTCGCACGAATGATGGCGCTGACGATTCGATTTGATGGGTTGATCCGCCAGGGTATTGTCGCCGACCAAGCCGACTTGGCGCGGCTGGGGCACGTCTCGCGGGCCCGGGTCACGCAGATCATGAACCTGCTGCAACTCGCGCCCGACATTCAAGAGCAGCTGCTATTCCTACCGCGGATCGAACGCGGCAGGGAGCCAATTCTTGAGCGTGAACTCCGCCGGATTGCCGCGGTAGCTGATTGGAAAAAACAGCGTCGCATGTGGTTGGCGCTCTAAGGTGACGTGAAAACTGGCCGCCGATTTGCAGGCCGTTCAAATTTGTTGTGGCTCGGCCAATAGCCTACAAAGTCAACAGGCTCCGACGGCGTTCGATGCGAGTGCAACCCAGTAATCGCTGGCTTGCACCTTTGTTAACGCTTCGTCGCGAGTGAATATGCCGCCATGGGCACCCCATCACTTCGCGGTTCTGAGCGGTGCCGCCCGTACTGAACATTTGTCACGTTGGACACGATCTGTCGGCCCCTTCGACTAATATATTGCCCAGGGCAACTGGGCTGCCGGATGTGATCGATTTAGTACGACGACATCGCGTGTCATCGTGCGGGGTAGGTTGCCACTCTTCGGCTGCTCAGGTTTCTTCTTGTGTAATGCGCCGATAGAATTGTCCCCTTAAGGCGCGGATAGAAATGTCCCATAACTAACCCTCCCGAAAGGAGGGTTGAGGATGGAGACATTATCG
>JAYTAU010000290.1:0-1645 GCA_043737375.1 Planctomycetia bacterium | reverse complement strand
TCGATCGTGATGCGATCAAAAATCTGTTGGAAGAAGCCGCTGACGATGATCCGCGTTGCTTCTTGCCGCGAGAGGCCGCGGGCTTGCGCGTAGAAGATCAGTTCTTCGTCGACTTTGCCCGTCGTGCTGCCGTGGGTGCAGCGGACGTCGTCGGCTTCGATCTCGAGGCCGGGAATCGAGTCGGCCCGGGCGTCCTCGGAAAGCATCAGGTTGTCGTTGCGTTGGTAGCCGTCGGTCTTTTGTGCGCCGACATCGACCTTGATCATCCCGCGCCAGACCAACCGCGAGCTATCTTGTAGTCCTCCGCGGTATAACAAGTCGCTGCGGCAGTTCGGCGCTTCGTGATGTTGCAGCGTGTGATATGCCAAGTGCTGCTTGCCCTCGGTAAACATGACACCGTTGACTTGCGCGTGAGCGTTCGGCCCGATCAGCGCGACGTGTTGATTGACCTTGGCCACGCGGCCCCCCAGCGCGCCGATGGTCCATTGCAGTTGCGCGTCGGCGGCGACATGCGCCTTCTGATGGGCAAAGTGCCAAACGCCCGCGCCCCAATTCTGCAGGTTGACATAACGCAGCTTGGCGCGATCTTTGAGAATCAGTTCGATCCCGCCGCAATGCAGCCCCTGGCCATCCGGTCCGCCGCCGGCAGTCTCGGAGAGCAACGTGGCTTCGGCCCCTTCGTCCAAAATCACCAGCAGGTGGCCGAAGTCGACGCCCCCTTCGGTAACGGTCGAGAGCGTATGCAAAGGTTGCTCGATTTTGACGCCCGGCGGCACATACAGCAGCGTGCCGCCGCTCCAGGCCGCGCAGTGCAGCGCGGCGAAGCGGTCGTACGCGGGGTTCATCGCCTTGTACAAATGCGGCCGCAGCTTATCGCCATGCGTCAGCACCAGTTCATCCAGGCTGCCGAACAGGACGCCTTGCGCGGCCAGCGATGGGTCGAGTCGCGACTCGATCACACGACTATCGATGGCAACGGTCTGCCCGGCCAGTTCGACGCCGTGGGTCAGCAAAGCCTCGGGCAGGGCGAAAGATACTGTAGCATTATCGATTGACGATTCGTCCGGCAGTGGCCCGCGCGGCAGCGCAAAGCGATCGAGTTTCAGCAGCCGAATGTCGGTGCGCATCCATTCTTCATCGCTACGACTGGGCATGGGCAGCGTTTCGAACAGCTTCCATGCCGCGCGACGTTTATCGAGCAGCCAACCGGGCTCGGTGCGAGAGTCGAGGAAGGCACTGAAAGATTCGGATGAGAACGCACGAGTTTTAAGAAGTTCCGACATTGGCTAACAACGTACTCCACTGAAACATTTTGACTTGTATTCAATTTGTTGCTGCTTGATCCACTCTTTGTTGGCTATCGTCGTGCAGTTGGGAATGCGGTGCCGGCCCAAGTACAGAACCGGCAACAATACGGTCTAGACCGTCTTCCTCAAGATCGAGGGTGCCTGTCATGCCGTCACCTAACTCTTCAATATACTTTTGATATGCCTGAATGGCACGGACTCTAAGCGTCGCCGTGTCAGCGAGTCCCAACTCCCAACTCTTATTGTTTGGAGCGTAAATGGTCGTGAATAAATCTCCAATCCGGATCGGCCCGTCGCCGCAACGACCAATAACATGCCAAAGTCCGCTTTGATTTGCA
>JAYTAU010000289.1:0-4331 GCA_043737375.1 Planctomycetia bacterium | reverse complement strand
AGCAGTGTGTGCTAGTTGAGATCAAAGCCGTTCAGCAAGTGCTTCCAATCCATCAGGCTCAACTTCTGAGCTATATGAAATTATTGGATATTCCGCTGGGCCTGGTTTTGAATTTCCATGAAAAGAAACTTGTGGATGGGGTCGCTCGCCTTATACTCCTCGGCGCTAATCGTTGAATCTCTTCCAATTCTCTGTTACCTCTGCGACCTCCTGTTAAATCCTGCGATTTTTGCATGGACTTTTTGACGACACTCAACTGGTGGCAATGGACGATTCTCGGCATGGTGCCGCCGGCTATCGTTGCGCTCTATTTCCTCAAGCTCAAACGCCAACCGCTCGAAGTTCCCAGCACCTATCTTTGGCACAAAAGCATCGAAGACTTGCGGGTCAACAGTCTTTGGCAGCGTATTCGTACCAGTCTGCTGTTGTTCTTGCAGTTGCTGTTCATCTTGCTCTTGATCATCGCGCTGTTTCGGCCCAACTGGCAATCGTCGCAAGCGGTCGACGAGCGGATGATTTTTTTGATCGACAACTCGGCCAGCATGCAAGCCGTCGACGTCGCACCGAATCGGCTGACCGTAGCCAAGCTGCAAATCGCCGATATGGTCGAAGGTATGAAATCGTCGGACAAAGCGATGTTGATCAGTTTCAATGACACCGCGCGCGTCGAGCAAAGTTACACCAGCAACAAACAGTTGCTGCTCGACGCACTCGAACGCATCCAGCCCAGCGATCATGGCACTTCGCTCGAAAGCGCGCTTCCCCTGGCGGCCGGCTTGGCCAATCCGGGGCGTAGCGGGTTCGAGAATCAAGACGAACAGGTGGCCGAGGCCGTGCCTGCGACCATGTACATCTATAGCGACGGCAAATTTCGCGACGTGAGCGGTTTTTCACTGGGTAATCTCAAGCCGGTGTTCGTGCCGGTGGGTGAATCCACGGCCAAGAACGTCGGCATTGTCGCGTTCGAGGTGCGGCGGAACGAAGATCGGCCCGATCGCTTGCAGGCGTTTGCCCGACTCGAAAATCCCAACCCCGACGAGGCGATCGTCACCACCGAGCTGTATCGCGACGGGCGGAACATCGATCTGGGCTCCGCAAAAATTCCCAAGGAGAATTCCGCCGGCGTGGTGTTCGATCTCGGCGACATCGATTCGGGAGTGCTGGAACTGCGCGTCACCACGCGCGATATGCTGGCCGCCGATAATCGAGCCTGGGCGGTGATCAATCCACCGCGACCGGCCAAGGTGTTATTGGTCACTGCGGGCAACGAACCGCTGGAGCGCGCGCTGGCCACCGAGGGTGCCGCGAAGCTGGCCAATGTTGCGTTGGCCAAGCCCGACGTGCTGAAAACTCCGGCGCATAAAAAGCCGGCCGCCGGCGGTGCGTACGACCTGATTATTTACGACAACTGCCGGCCCGACGAAATGCCGCGGGCCAACACGTTTTTCTTGGGAGAGTTGCCGCCGACGCCGCTCTGGACCGTCGATCGCCAGGTGACTGCTCCGCAAATCATCGACAGCGACCGCAATCACCCCATCATGCAATGGATCGACAGCAACGACATCGTGATCGGCGAAGGCTTTTCGATCAAACCGCCTGCCGGAAGCAGCCGACTGCTCGACTCGACCAAGGGCTTGATGTTCGCCGTCGGCCCGCGTGAAGGGTACGAAGACGCGGTGTTGGGGTTTTCGTTTTTCGCCGTCAACGATGCCGGCGATCGGCTGCTGAATACGAACTGGCATATTCGGCAAAGTTTTCCCACGTTCATTTTTGCCATGCTCGAATACTTAGGGGGGCATCACCAGCAGACGGCCGGGCAGTCGGTGCGGCCCGGCGGAATGTTCGAACTGCATAGCGAAGCCGTCGCCAAACAACTGACGGTCAAAAGCCCCTCGGGCCGGAGTTTTGAGGTCAATCGCGGAGCCCGCAACCTGTTCAGCATCTCCCACACCGACGAATTGGGAGTCTACGAAGTCCGCGAGGGGAGCAAAATTATTCAGCGATTTACGGTCAATTTGTTCGATACGCTCGAATCGGATATTCGTCCGCGGGCAGAGAACAGCATTAAAATCGGCTATGTCGATATTGAGGGTCAAACGGCGATGGAACCGGCCCGTTTTGAGGCCTGGAAGTATTTGCTGCTCTTGGCACTGGGCGTGCTGTTGTTCGAGTGGTATATCTACAACCGCCGCGTTTATTTATAACGGGTGGGGTCGCTGCTTGCTTTGCACCCCGTTCGCGCGTTTGGAAACCGCCATGACCGCACGCCGAGATCTCTCCGAAAAATCGAAACCCGACCGGGTTGCGAACGCCGTCGTCTCGACGGTTGACAGCGCGCCGAAATCCCACACGGATCGTCCCGCCGGGATGACGGGCCATAAAATCATGCGCAAATCCGATCGCCCTCGCAAGCAGAGCGTGATCAATCGCTTGCTCGAGAGCAATCTGATTCGGCGGATGAGCGAGGACGAGTATCGCAATAAGGTCCGCAATGTTTACGACGGACCCAAGGGGGCGATCTTGGCAACGTGCAGCCTGTTGTCGCTGCATGCACCATTGGGTGAGCGGCTGTTTCGCGAGCGCAAGTTCGAGCTGCGCGGTGCCAAGCAAATTTTGGATGTCGGCAGCGGGGCGGGCCAAATCGCCAAGCACCTGCTGAAATATGCCGACCGTGATGCACAGATTACCTGCACGGACCTCTCTCCCGAAATGCTGCGTCGTGCCAGACAACGCATGAAGAGCCCGCGACCGGTGTTCTCGGCGGCTGATTTGTCGCGGCTGCCGTTTGCCGACAACTCGTTCGACTGCGTGACCTGCGGTTACGTGCTGGAGCACTTGCCCGACCCACGCGACGGGCTGCGCGAAATGGCGCGGGTATTAGTCAAAGGGGGCCGGATGTTGCTGCTCACCACCGAAGACAACTTCGGCGGCGCCTGGACCAGCTACATGTGGTATTGCCGCACCTACAACCGGCAAGAGTTGTTGAAAATTTGTGCTGACGTGGGCTTGCGACCCAATCAGGAGTTGTGGTTCACCCCCATGCACAAGCTGCTGCGCGCGGGCGGTATTTGCGTCGAACTGCACAAAGCGTAGGCGTTTGTAGGTCGATCTCTCGGAGACCGACAACGCAGGGGTTAACGCTAATCGCAGTCAGAGTTGGCCGGAATATCTAAAATCTAGCGGCCCCGCGTCTCGAAGAGACGCGGCTACAAAATCCCCTTGAAATCAGGCCATTGATCCGGGTAGTCTACATCGTGCCGGATACTCTCCTTGACTGGTGATGCCAAAGCCACAACCGACTATTTTCGCAATCAATAATGTTGTATTTGCAGAATAATTCGCGCATGTTTTCGCGAGTTCAAAACGCCGAAGTACCATGCTAGTAGGAAGTAACGACAAATTTTGGCACCCGATTGCGTTGGAATTATTCCGCATATTCGGGAATTTGTGACATGTCGCGGAATAATACCGCCGCTCGACGTTCAATCTTCCAATCGTAGGCTCCTTAACGCCGGGCCGCATCTCAATTAAACTTACCTGAGAAAATGCACGATCTGGGTAAGATATAGGGTGGCCTTGCCTGATAGGCCGAAACGCATATTCGCCCCCGCACGAATTCCATGTCCTCTATAGGGAACGGTCTCCGTGCCGAGTCCGGTTTCCGGTTGCGGTATCGGAATGCCAAAGAGGGCATTCCCTACAGAACAGCTCTTATTCCTTGGTCCTTCATACTCCGTACCGATGCTTCAACCGCTCGTTGGAATTTTTACGCCGAACCTGGTCCCGCTCGACGCGCGCGGCGAAATTGCCGAAGGCGAGCTGCGGCGCTACGTCGATTGGTTGATCGAACGCGGCGTACACGGGCTGTATCCCAACGGCTCGACCGGCGAGTTCACCCGCTTCACGGTCGAAGAGCGGCGGCGGATCATTCAGATCGTTTGCGATCAGGCGCGCGGCCGGGTGCCGATTTTGGCCGGCGCCGCCGAAGCCAATGTTCGCGAAACGATCGCCGCCTGCGAACTGTATCATTCGTACGGCGCGCGGGCCGTGGCCATCGTCTCGCCGATCTATTACAAACTGAGCCCCGAATCGGTCTATGCGTATTTCAAAGAAATTGCACTGAACTCGCCGATCGATGTCACGTTGTACAACATTCCGATGTTCGCCAGCCCGATCGACGTGCCGACGATTCGCCGGCTAGCCGAGTTCCCGCGCGTGATCGGTATCAAAGATTCCTCGGGCGACATTTCGTTCATGCTGCGAATGATGAACGCCGTGCAGCCGATTCGCCCCGACTTTGTGTTCCTTACCGGCTGGGAAGCGGCGCTGGT
>JAYTAU010000288.1:0-1650 GCA_043737375.1 Planctomycetia bacterium | reverse complement strand
AACCCAAATCGTGGGTTACGACGAATGCTCTTGTTGCGACGCTCGCCGCGAGTAGCGCCCGAAAATCGACCGGATGCGCCGTTTTGGTGTCATTGCGCGACATTCTGATGTCATTCCGCGACAATCTGATGTCATTTCGCGACATTCTGGTGTCATTCCGTGCACTACACGAATTCCGACTTACGTCAAATCGTCTAAAATTGATAGACTTCTCGAAATCGTATGGGCGCGAGATTCTTTTGCAAAATGTTGTCAGATTTTAAACCCTCGTGCGTTACACTGGTCGAATATCAAAACACAAACATGAACCGCGGAGTGCGCAGAGTTCGCGGAGAAGAAATGAGTTGGATTTCTCTGCGCCCTCTGCGGTTAAAATTCTTCGCTTTCAGTTAGGGATGCGTACCATGTCGCTCCGAAATCTTGCTGTCGTTCTGACAATCGTTTGCGGTTGTACGCTCACGCTCATTGGCCAAGAGGCGAAGCCGGGGCGGAAGTATGCGCTGATTATTGGCGTGGACCAATACGAAGATTCGAAGCGGTTGCAGAATTTGAAGTACGCTGAAGCCGATGCGAAGTCGCTTGCGGAGGCGCTGAAAGGTGGCTTTGATGTGACGCTGTTGCTCGGCGAAGATGCGAGTAAAGCGAAGATCGAGGCGGCGTTTCAAGCGATCCTCAAAAAGGGCACGGGTAAGGATACGTTGTTGGTTGCGTTCTCGGGTCACGGCCAGCAATTCAAGCCGCCGGGTGGCAAGGAGGTCGAGCCGTTTTTGTGTACGCGCGAATTCCATTCGCTCGACTCGGCGACGCAAGTCGCGTTCAATCAGTTGCTGTCGGATGCGGGCGATTCGAAGATGGGCAAGGCACTGTTTTTGGTCGATGCGTGTCGCGTCGACCCCGACCCGAACAAAGGCAGTGGCGGTCTCGATGGCAACGCGGTCAAAGTGAAAGCGCAGACGGTGGCGTTGTTCGCTGCGAGCAACGGCCAAAAGGCGCGCGAACACGCCGATGCCGCCGGCAAAGGCATCGGCCACGGCGTCTTCATGAGCGAGGTTCTCAGCGCGCTGGCGGGCGAAGCAAAGAACAATCGCGGCACGGTGACGTGGGACAATTTGGTCAGCCACATCAAGAACGAAGTCAACCTGAAATCGAAGACGCTGTTCCCGAATCTGCCCGAAGATCAGCATCAGATGCCGCACGCGATCGGCTCGCTCGTCGGCAACGCAGTGCTGATGGAGGTGGCACTCGAAGTCGCCACCCGCAAAGGCGGCGACGAAGTGTCGTTCGAGATCGCCGACGGCGTGAAGATGGCGTTTTGCTGGATTCCCAGGGGCAAAGCCACGCTCGGTTCACCGGAGACGGAGAAAGACCGCAGTGCTGACGAAAAGGAGCACGAATTTGCGACGGAAGGTTTTTGGTTGGAGAAGACGGAATGTACGCAGTCGCAGTGGGAATCGGTGATGGGCGAGAACCCGAGTTGGTTCAGTGCATCGGGCGGTGGCAAAGCGAATGTGCAAGGCATGGCCACGGGTAATTTTCCCGTGGAGCGTGTGAGTTGGGACGACACGCAGCTGTTTCTGAAGAAGCTCAATGCACGTGGCGGCGTGGCGAAAGCCTTTGGCAAAGCGGGAGCTTTTCAGTTGCCGCACGAAA
>JAYTAU010000287.1:0-4351 GCA_043737375.1 Planctomycetia bacterium | reverse complement strand
TTCGCCACTGCCACTGCCGCAACAGGCTCGTCCGACGTCGCACCAACGCCGATTCGCAGTCGAATGGCGGTCGATTGGACTCCGGTCCACGACACGCTCAGTGCGCTGCGGGCCGGCCATGAGAGCCTGGATTTGTTTGTTGCGCAACTGTTCGGCGAACTTGAGTGCATGCGCGATCGACTAGAACAAGGCGAACGACGGCTACGCGACGAACGCGCGCAACTTGCCGAAGCCCGCGAAAACTTTGCCGCCGAGCGAGCTCAATGGGAAGCCACCCGCGGGCAACCGTCGCAGGCACAAAACGCCAAAACCAATGAACTCGAACGCGAACGGATGCAGCTTGAAACCGAACTGGAATCGGTTCGGCAGCGTTGCGTCGAAATGTCCGAAACCATCGCCGAGCAAAAGCGTCACTTGGCCGAAGAACGCGCCGAATGGACCGCCGAGTTTCGCCAACTCCGAAAAATCCTTGATAAACAATCGCAGGTGCTCTCACAACGCGTCGAAAGCGGTGCCGTGGCCGCCCATGCGGCCATTCAACATGGTTCGGGAGTTTGGCCGGCGCTCGATCCGACGACGATCAGCGGGCCCGTGCCCACTTTCAATGCCGTTCATCAAGAAAATGGGAATGGCAATATTCAAGTTGGCCCAAGCGGCACCGCGACGTTGGAACAACGACCTGGCACGGATCCAGTTTTGGGTTCAGTCATCTCGCAATTTCAGATGCTGCAGAAAGACGCGGCGCGTCGTCGCGCGCAACAAACAAAAAAATAGCGATTGTTGATGGGCGACATTGATTAATTTGTCGGTTCGAGCGAAGCGTTTCAGTACGAGGTTGCATGTTATGCGAATCAAGTCTTATCTAGCTAGCGCCACTGCGGCCGCGTTGCTGTTGGTCGTATCACTGGGTTGGTGCTACGCCTTTCGCAGCGGCGAATTATTCTGGCTCGGCACGATCGGAGCCGGCTTCGCCGCATTGAGGCTCGCGTCGCGCTGGATCCAAACCCGTCGATCGCGTCGTACGGCTAAAAATCATGCCGCCCCCGCCGCACCGCATCGCGAGCCGCGCGCCAAACGAGTGCGTGGCGAACCGGTGACCGAACTTAGTTCGCTCGTCGAACAAATGCTCTCCGACGGTCGTTACACGCTGTTGTTGCGACCGCAGATCGCCGGGGATCTGACCCCCGAACTATATCAACGCGCCATCCAAATGCTCGAAGACGAAATGGCCTTGGTACCCACCGGCGATGTCGGTCTAGCGTTGCAAGACGCCAGCGATTTCGATCCTTCGCGACCCGAATTGGATCTCGGAGCGCATGAAGTGGTGATTCGCGTCGAAAGCCTCTACATCGATCGCTACCCGGTGACCAACGAACAGTATCAATCGTTCGTCGATGCGAGCGGCTACGAACAATCGTCGATTTGGCATCCGGAAATCCTGCCCGCCGTACTCGACTTTGTCGATGCCAGCGGCCAGCCGGGCCCGCGGCTTTGGCGAGATGGTCGCTATTTGCCGGGCCAATCGAAACACCCCGTGGTGGGCATCAGTTGGTACGAGGCGAACGCCTATTCACGCTGGGTCGGTAAGCGACTGGCGACCGATGCCGAATGGGTCAAGGCAGGCAGTTGGCCGGTCTCGCTGGGTGGGAACACGCGACGGCAGCGCCGCTTTCCTTGGGGACAAACCATGGATCGCGAACGGGCCAATCTTTGGTCGTCGGGTATCGAAGGCACCGTCTCGGTCGAGGAATTTGCCGAAGGCGTGAGCGTCGGCGGAGTGTATCAACTCATCGGCAACGTTTGGGAATGGACCAGCGGCGATTTTACTCCGGCATTCGAAGGCTCTTTCGATAACGACGATCAAGACGCCATGAAAAACATTCGCGGCGGAGCCTTCGATACGTATTTCGAAAGCCAGGCCAGTTGCCAGTTCGCCAGCGGCGAACATCCGCTGCAACGCAAACACAACATCGGTTTTCGCTGCGCGCTGGGCATGTGCGACCTGACGCTCAATCGTGATGAATCCTCCTGCAATGCCGGTACGTTCGATCGTGAAGAAAGTCTTGAAAGCCAAGAGGTGACCGTATGAGCAAAAGCCTGTTACCGATGGATTCGTTTCGTCTGGCCGAATACGCCACACAACTTTCCTGCTACGTGTGCGGCGAAGATAATACCTATGACGCCGAAATGTGTCATTCGTGCCAAGCGCCGATGGCGCTGGCCCACCAGGCCAATTCCCAAAAGCTTCGTCCCCGCATGTTGGCCGCCATCGGAGCCAGCGGCGTCGGCAAGACAGTTTATTTGGGAATGCTGCTCGACATGCTGTCGCGACAACCGCAACGGATGCAAATTCTGGCGCGCGGCGCGTTCTCGATCACCTTGCAACAAACGGCGATCGCCGCGCTGGGTAAACGCGAATTTCCCGCAAAAACTCCCAACGAACCCGATCAGTGGAACTGGATGCATTGCCAGGTCACCGTTCCCGATCGTCGCCATGCGGCAGAGTTGATTATGCCCGACATGTCGGGCGAAGCCATTCTCGAAGAGGTCGATCATCCGCACACCTATCGCGCGGTGCGGGCCTTCTTGTCGAAGTGTTCGGGCATACTGTTGTTGATCGACGCCGTCAAACTGATGGAAGGGTCGCGCGATCAGGACTACTTCAGCATGAAACTGTTGAGCTATCTGAGCGAACTGGACGACGATCCGAAAAAAGGTTGGCGGCATCGACCCGTGGCGCTCATTTTCAGCAAGGCCGATCAAGTCGAGCGATGCTTCGACGACCCGGCCGCTTATGCGCGACAGCACGCTTCGGGGTTGTGGCAGCACTGTCAGGAGCGGTTTCGCAATCATCGGTTTTTTGCCTCGGGCGTGGCAGGTGCCTGCAGCAATCGGTTTATTCGCGGTCGCGGCCGAATCACTTCACCGCTACGCATCGAACCGCGCGGCGTGATTGAGCCGTTCGAATGGTTGGTGAAACAGATGAATGCGTGAGGCGAGTGCGGAGTGCGAAGTTGGCAGTGCGAAGTAAAATGCACATCGAAACTCCGCACTTCAAACTCCGCACTTCGAACTCGGGCCTCCGCAAATCACTCTCTACAATTGGTTTCAAAACTAGCGAGATTCTCCAGTGCTCATCGAACAGGCAGTGTTCACTTCGGCTTCGACCGATGTTGCCGCAGGGTATCATCTCGTCGCCAGCAGTCCCGGTATCGATGCCCGCGACGCGCGAGAGATCTCGGTCTGGAGCCCTTCGCACGAATCGCTGTGTGAACTGCCCAGCCCGACGGCGTCGAGCGTCAATTTTTTTCGTCTGGCCGGCGGAAGCTATTGCGTCAGTAAAACCCAACTGGCCGGTGGCGAATACAGCGGTCGCGGTTTGCGTACTTACAGCAACTGCTTGGTGGTGCCCCCCGACGTGCTGTTGCGTTTCGCCAACAACCCGTTCGCCGTGTTGCGGGCCGCTTGGGCCAAGGGATTGCTAAAAGTCCATCAAGCTGCCCCACCGCTCTTGGTTCCCTTTCAGCTCGCCGGTCGCTCGGCATTGGTCGACGAAGGCATGCTGGTCGAACTGGCCGAACGCCTGGGGCCGATACGCTTGGCGCAGATCGTGGATGCAGTAATCGCTAAACAGCCGATCGTAATTGTGGGTGCCGAAAAACCCGAGGCCGCGCTGGCCGGTCTGATCAACTTTTTCCCCGTCAGTTGTCGCAGCGAGATTTCCTTCACCACGGGCTTGAAGTTTTCTCCACGTCGACCGTTTCAGGTGCATTTGGCTCCGCACGATCCGGCCGAAACCCGTCGACTATCGCGACAGTCGGGCTTGACGTTGATTGACTTGACGGCACCCGTCCAGGACGCCGGCCACATTGCCGGCTGGGGCGCTTTCATCGCCGAGTTGGCGGCCAATGATAAATTATCCGTGCTGGTGGAGCAATTGCTGGAACGCCCCGAAGGGTTACACTTGGCGGATCTGAACGAATTGGGAGAACACTTGCGACGCGAATTGCACAATCGCTCGGCGCTCGCCGAACAGTCGCAGTTACTCAGCGATGTGATTGGCGAAGCCATCAAACGCGATGTCATGGATGAAGAAATTTTTCGCCGTAGTATTTCGCAGGCGGAACCATTCGAGACAGATACCTGCCGCGACACGGATCTCACTCGCACCCCTTTCGATGGTGATTTGTACTTTCATCATTTGGGCGATGAAGCATCCGAGGATCAGCTGCCACGGCGATCAATGCCGCACGATATTCGGCGCGAGAACGACGTGCAGCGGACGTTTCGAGCGGCACATGCTCCACACGCGAACACCATGCGGCAGTCGCAACCGACCGGCGTCGAAAAA
>JAYTAU010000286.1:0-4355 GCA_043737375.1 Planctomycetia bacterium | reverse complement strand
AGGTCGAGGATCGAAAGCCGTCTCGAACCGAGCCCGACCCAGAACCCAGCATGAGTTCGAGTCTCGAACATGCCTGAGTCGTCAGGGCCGCGATGCTGCTGCAGAGCATTCATCCGAGCCAGAACTTCGATATTCCCCCAATTAACTGCGCCAGTGATTCCGCACATAGATTAGGGCAATGATTCCGTAAACTCAGGGGAAAGAAGCGTACCGGAAATAGAAATATAAGAGAAGCTCGGCAGGTTGCCGCAGAGCAGTGTATTAGTTCAAAACCTAATGGCTTATTTGCCGCCGCGGAACAAACGAATCAATTTCAGTATATACGACGGTCAATCGCCAGCGCGTCGGCAATTTCAACACCGTGGATACAAACTTGCTTGTGCCGATTGTTCCGATTGAGCCTATTGTTCGGCGTACCTTTGTGGTGGCACACTAGCGATTGCTTGATTCCGGCCGGTTTAAGTCCTGGCGATCGCAAGTTATGATGGACTTATAAAGATTATCGTTGCGAGTGCAGAAGTTCTCAGAATGCGCCTGTTGTTCGGGCCGTCCACCCATGCTTTGGCGGCGAAGCAGTGACTGACAGTCTTCGCCCTTTTCTCGTTCGTTATTGGTAGCCGTGTGAAGCAAGTCGTTCAAAACCTTCGTTCCGGGGTGCTGGAGACGCTTGACGTCCCCTGCCCGCAGGTCGCACGCGGACACGTGTTGATCCAGTCGCGTGCTACGCTGATCTCGGCGGGCACCGAACGCAGCTTGGTCGAGTTCGGGCGCGCGAGCCTGGTCAGCAAGGCTCGGCAAAACCCCGAACGGGTCCGACAGGTTTGGCAGAAGATCAAGACCGACGGATTTTGGTCGACGCTCGACGCGGTTTTTGCCCGGCTCGATGAGCCGATGCCGCTGGGGTATTGCAACGCCGGCGTCGCCGTCGATATCGGGCCCGACGTTACTCAGTTTAACCTGGGCGACCGCATCGTCAGCAATGGCAATCATGCCGAGATGGTGCATCGCCCCGTCAACTTATGTGCCAAAATTCCGGCCAACGTGACCGATGAGCAGGCCTCGTTCGCGGTCCTCGGCGCGATCGGCTTGCAGGGCATTCGACTGTTGCAACCCGGCATCGGCGAGAGCGTGGCGGTATTCGGCCTTGGACTGATCGGATTGTTGACCGTGCAGATGTTGGTCAACAGCGGCGTGCGTGTGTTGGGCATCGATCCCGACCCACGACGATTGGCTTTGGCCGCCGGTTTTGGGGCCACGACGGTCGATCTGTCAGCCGATGCCGATCCCGTCGCGGCGGGGCTGGCGTTTTCGGGCGGACATGGCGTCGACGGCGTGTTGATCACGGCTTCGGCCAAACGCGATAAAATCGTCAGCCAATCGGCGCAGATGTCGCGTAAGCGCGGCAAGGTGATTTTGGTCGGCGTGGTCGATCTCGATTTACAACGCGCCGAATTTTATCAGAAAGAACTGACGTTTCAGGTTTCCTGCTCGTATGGCCCTGGCCGCTACGACACCAACTACGAGCAGGCCGGCAACGACTACCCTTATCCGTATGTGCGTTGGACCGAGCAAAGAAACATCGAAGCGATTTTGCAAATGTTGGCAGTCGGTCGGCTGAATGTCGCTCCGCTGATCACAGGCCGGCTGGCACACTCGGATGCCCAGCGCGCTTACGAACTGCTAACGACCGATCGCACGCAGTTAGGAATTGTGCTGAACTATCCGACGGGCGAAGCGCCGCGCGAAGCGATTGTCGAAGTCGCCGCGAATGGTCATGCCGGCAGTGCCACTACCGTCGGATCAAGCAACGGTAGTCAATTAAGCAATGGGGCGACGCGACTAACCGATAAAGCTAAAACGGCAAGCAACGCCGCTTCCACTTCCGTTCGACGCCCGGGCGTGGGCATCATCGGTTCGGGGTCGTTCGCCACCAACGTGCTGATACCGCTGCTACGCAAGCAATCGGTCGAATTGGTCAGTGTGGCCAGTGCCAATGGATTGAGCGGAGCACATGCCGCACGTAAATTCGGTTTTGCCCGCAGCACGACGGATTATCGCACGATCATCGACGACCCGGCGATTGAGGCGGTATTTATCACCACGCGGCCGGTATCGCATCCTGGCATGGTGGCCGAAGCCTTATCTGCCGGCAAGCATGTGTTCGTGGAAAAACCGTTGGCGATCGATCGCGCGGGTCTGCGAACGGTTTGCGAGGCATATGACCGCGCACACGATCGACAGTTATTGGTGGGATTCAATCGACGTTTCTCGCCACAAGCGATTCAGATGCAGAAATTGCTCGCGGGTCGCAGCCTGCCTGCCTGCCTGAGTATGTTGGTCAATGCGGGCCACATTGCCCCGGACCATTGGACTCAAGACCCGGCGATTAATGGTGGTCGCATCATCGGCGAAGGGTGCCATTGGTTCGATTTGATGAGCTACCTGGTCCAATCACCGATCGTCAGCGTGCATGCATCGACCGTGGGAAGCAATCGCGCCGCCACTGCCAAGCTGACCGAGGTGCCGACGCAGGCCGACCAAATCAGTATCACGTTGACCTTTGCCGACGGCTCCATCGGCACGTTGCATTACTTTGCCAATGGACATCGGGGCTTTCCCAAAGAAACGCTGCATGTATTTTGCGAAGGCCGCGTGCTAGAACTGAATAATTTTCGACGCTTGCAAGGCTACGGTTGGAGTAAGTTCAGCAAGCTCAATTTGTTTCGGCAGGACAAGGGTTACGCGAACGAATTTGCATCGTTTATCGAAAGCGTGTCGACCGGCGGATCGCCGTTGATTCCTTTCGATTCGATCGTGAACGTCACCGAAGCCGCATTTGCGGCGATGGAGTCGGTCGGGCACGGGCGAACCGTGCCGGTTTGATCGCAGAGTATTTCGCTGCGAACTGTGCCAAGTGCGGTGGCTAAGTGCGGTGTTTATAGTGCCATCTGCGGTGTTGTTGGAACGAGTCGGCGTCGACCCACGGGAACGGAGTGCGCGCCGATTGCATGAACCTCGTATCGCGACAATCAATTTTGCCGGCTATTGATCCCCGTCGGATTCGTACGATTATTCGCCCTTAGTTTCGCGCAAATTGCAACTATGATTCGAACTTGCTACCGCGCGGCACGCACCGCCGCCCAAAATCTTCGTTATTATCTCAATCGTGCTTGGTTGCGAAACCCGGCATCGCGTCGACGCTTCAAAGATGACTCGCCTTCGCTCTCACCCACTCAACAACGGGTAGTTTCGGAGCTACGCCGGGACGGGATTTCGGTTGTGACGTTCGACGAGCTCTTTGCCGATCGCAAATCGCAGGTCTTGGCACCATTCAAGTCGCTAGTCGACGAATTTGTCAGCAGTGACTTTGTGCGGAATGAAGCGGAACAGTATCAAAAAAATCACGAAAAGCTGTCGGGTAAAGATTACGTCATTCGTTACTATCGCAAGCAGAGGCAACGCAGCATCAATGATCCGATCTTTCGCCTCGGTCTTGAGCCCGAACTGATCGACACTGTCAATAGCTATGCCGAAATGTGGATGCAGCTCATCAATAACGATATCTGGTACACGGTTCCGGTGGCCGAGGTTACGACTCGCAAGACATCCCAGAATTGGCATCGAGACTACGAAGACGAAGTACTTGTTAAAGTGTTCTTATACTGCAATGAAGTCGACGAAAATTCAGGTCCGTTCGAGTACATCTCGCGCAGCCGCCGGGGCGAACCGAACTTCCATAACAGCGAGGTTGCCAGCGGAATCATCAAAGACGGGTTTTATCCCAACTCGGACGCCGTCGAGCGCGAATTGTCATCGAAAGATCTCCGCACCTGTCTCTGTCCCGCTTATACGTTCGTGTTTTGCGATACCAGCGGTTTGCATCGCGGAGGATTTGCCAAGCTGCAACCGCGAATCGTTGCGACCTGGGCATTTTTGACGCCGGCCAGCCTTTGTCCGCCCGGGTATCAACTCGCGACTGCCGAAGGTGAGTCGAATCTAAAGCCGGCCGCTAAAGCCGCTATTCTTAGCGCGAGGACACCGCACTAACAAGTAACACGATGGGCATCGACTGTAAATAAAAAGCCCTAACTTTACCAAGGGATTTGTGTGCCACTGGCTCTGCCAGTGCTTCCAAGCTTGGTAAAGTTTTAGGGCTTTAAGTAAACATGATCATTCGAGAGTTGAGCGGGCGAGGCATTCGGATCGCAATAATTTCATGACATTAGTCAGTGTGGTGATTCCGACATATCAGCGCGCCAACGAGATCCGCGAGGCGATCGAAAGCGTTTTTAAGCAAACCTATTCCCAGTATGAGATTCTGGTAATCGACGATGGCTCAACCGATGACACCGCCG
>JAYTAU010000285.1:0-1658 GCA_043737375.1 Planctomycetia bacterium | reverse complement strand
AGCACGCGGTATAATCTGACCGGCAACCGTTGATGATTCCACGCGCGTGCGGGATGTCAGTCGGTTCGAAAACTCAATGGAGTGAATCAATGCAACATGGTCAACAAGTTTGGAGTCGATTTTACCGGGGTATTGTTGCCCTTAGTCTTGTAATTCTAGTACTGATGGAGGTTCGTTTGAACGCTGCTGACGAAAGCAAGGAAATTCCACTCCCCAAACTGCCCAAGACCGCCGGCCAGCCCGATAAGGACGCGCCTAAATCATTTACGGCGACAAAATCAGGCCTGAAGTATCGTGTGCTTCGCAAGGGCAAAGGCGAGATGCCCAAGGCCACTGCCGCCGTCAAGGTGAACTATCACGGCTGGCTGGACAATGGCAAGGTGTTCGATAGTTCGTACGATCGCAACGAGCCGATTTCGTTTCCTTTGAATCGAGTCATCAAGGGTTGGACCGAAGGGATGCAATTGGTCGGCGAAGGGGGCATGATCGAGCTGGAAATTCCGGCGGAGCTGGCCTATGGCGATCGTGGTGCCGGGGATGCTGTTCCACCAAATTCAAAGTTGCACTTCTTGGTCGAGTTGTTGAAGATCGAGTAGGAAGTGATTGTCCAACTGAGTCCCCGGCATTGCCGGGGGCTCAGAAGACGAGAGAGCAAACGACTCCGCATCGCTCCGTTCCCCGGCGTAGCCGGGGCTGAAACATTATCGCACGGCCACGGTTGATTTCAGTACCGCGCCCAAGCGGTAGCCGGCTTCGACCAGGCGTTGTTGCGATACCGTGCCACCGGCTTTCAAGTACTCTTTGCTCAGCGTAATCGGCGGCATTTCAACCGCCGGTTTGCCCTCACGTTCAAGATGTCGTAGCCCCGTCAGAACCTCAGGCGTGTAAACCGCGCTCAGGGCTAGGACGTGGCTTTCGTCGAGCCAAGTTTCTTCGTCGAGCGACATTGTCGCTCGCTGACCGACGGTTTTGCTATCGGCATTGTTGACGATCTCAATCGCTTGATCGCGGGCCTCTTTATACGAAAGATAATTACCTGGAAATTGATCCCACAGTGCATGCAGGTTGTTGCGTTGCGATGTCAAAATGGAGTTGCCGCCGCGATCCCCTTTCGGGAACAGGTTGCTCGAAAATAGCGCGGTCGAATGCAGCGGTTGATGAAGATCCCCGACCGTGTGAAACAACCAGCCGAGCATGATCCCCTGCTCTTCTGCCGCGCTTTGCTGGTCTTGCAGCAGTCGCCGAGCAATCCGAATCGTTTGAACTATGTTCATTGTCGCTGCCAGCGTCGTGGGCGCATCGAGCGACTGATTGATCTTGATCGACTTTTCGAGAGCTTCGCGATCCGTATCGCTAAAAAAATGTAGCCTGTTGATGTAGTGCCATGTGGCGCGATGATAGCGATCTTTCAGCGGTCCCTGATAGTCGCGGGTCATGTCGGGCCAAATTGCCGCTTGTTGAAACAACCATTCGTGTCGCGCGGCCTCTGCGGCAGTTTTGATTTCATCGGGCATTTTGTCGGCAAAGTCTTCGACAAACCTCGGATGCTTTTTCAAGATTTCGACGACCGAGCGTTGTTCGGCCGGGGTTAACTGTCGAAATGCGATCGAGGCGATAATTTTGTGCCCGGCGTCGCTCCAGGCGTACGCAGTCGGAGC
>JAYTAU010000284.1:0-10674 GCA_043737375.1 Planctomycetia bacterium | reverse complement strand
TTTCGATCACGTCGGGGTAGAGCGTGCCTTGAGCCAGAAAATGCGCACCGTCGATTCGCGCGGCTTCTTCGGTAAAGCATTCGATGAACGCGCCGCCGATGATCTTTCGTTTCTGTTGCGGATCGGTAATGCCGGCAAGTTGGCCCAAAAACTTTTCTTCGGCGCGAACGACGTGCAAGTCGGTTTTGAAATGCGTGGTGAACTCGCGAATGACGGCTTCGGCCTCGTCTTTGCGCAGCAAGCCATTATCGACCAAAATGCACGAAAGTTGTGAGCCGATGGCGCGATACAACAGCGCCGCGACTACGGCCGAATCGACTCCGCCCGACAGCCCGCAGATCACGCGGCGATCGCCGACACGTTGACGAACCGCGGCGATAGTTTCTTCGGCGAATTCGCCCAATCGCCAATTACCGGAACACTTGCAGACCTTGGTCAGAAAGTTTGCCAGGATCCGCCCGCCGCGCGGCGTGTGCGTAACTTCGGGATGAAATTGCAAACCATAAATCGGCAACCGATTGTGACGCACGGCTGCGTTGGGACAGGTACTGGTCAATGCCAAAGGAGTAAAGTCCTTGGCGACCAAAGTGACCTGATCACCGTGGCTCATCCAAACTTCGGTCTCGTCGGCAATGCCATCAAACAAGTCGACGTGTGAAATTATGTTGCAGTGGGCGCGGCCGTATTCCCGCGCCGGGGCACTATCGACCTGTCCGCCCAGTGCCTGACACATGAGCTGCATACCGTAGCAAATGCCGAGTACGGGGATGCCCAATTCGAAGATGCGCGGGTCGCACTTCGGCGCGCCGGTCGCATAGACGCTCGCCGGACCGCCCGAGAGAATAATGCCGCGCGGAGCCAACTCGCGGATACGTTCGGCAGTCAGGTCGTGCCGCACAATCTCGCAGTACACGTTTTGCTCGCGGACGCGGCGGGCGATCAGTTGTGCATACTGGGAACCAAAGTCGAGGACTAATACGCGCTCGTCGGCCAACCGCGGAGTTGTCGACGAAGATCCAAAAACCGTTGAGGAACCATTGGCCGTCATAGGAATATGGCTTCAAATAAAAACGGCCCGGCGGTGCGGGCATAAAAGCCGATTATAGGGACTGTGACGGAAGGCGGCTAGGGCCGAACAAGCACGAAGCGCAAGCGAGTGCATGAGAACGTCCGATTCGGCTTTGAACGGCGACGGGGCCTCGATTCACTCGCCGGCGCTACGAGTTTGTCGGCGATTATCTCTTGCGTTGCTGTAACACGGCCCGGCGATTATAGTGAAACCTTACGGGTTCTCATCACTTCAGTTCACGTGGCAATCGCTCAGCGCGCAGTGCAGATCCTGTTGACCAACGACGACGGTATTTATGCTCCGGGGCTGGCCGCTTTGGAGCGCGTTCTCGCGCGGTTGGGAAATGTCTCGGTCGTGGCTCCGGCGACCGAACAAAGCGGGGTCGGGCATTCGATTACATTTTTATCGCCGTTGACCGCCAAGGAAGTTTTCGACGGGCCGCGGCGACGCGGTTGGGCCGTCGATGGCAGTCCGGCCGATTCTGTCAAGCTAGGAGTCTTCGAGTTTTGTCAGCCTCGGCCCGATTTGGTGGTCAGTGGGATCAATGGCGGATTGAATGCCGGCATCAACGTGCTGTACTCGGGCACCGTGGCGGCGGCGATCGAAGGGGCGTTTTTCGGAATCACCAGCTTTGCCGTCTCGTTGGAATACGATGAACACGCGCAGTTCGACAAAGCGGCAGAAGTCGCGCTGCGCGTCATCGAACAGACTTTGAACCGCAAAGGCACCGAGTCGCAACTTTATAACCTGAACATTCCGACCACCGCATTGGAGACAGTGCCATCAGTGCGAGTGGTGCCAATGGGTGTGGCGAGATACGGCGAGAATTTCGAAAAACGTATTGATCCGCGCGGGCGGAATTATTTTTGGGCGACTAACGATCCGCCGCCTGTAGCCGGCGCGCATCAGACGGATGTTTCGGCCCTAGCCGAAGGGTTCGTAACGCTGACTCCTTTGCATTTCGATTTGACACGCAGGCATGTCTTGAATGAAATGGAGAAGTGGGACTGGCGGATGTCCGGCGATTGAGACAGGTTACCCGCGAACGACGAAATCACCCGGCGGCATTTAACACGTTCATGAACATGACGACCATGAATTTCTCTCCTCGCTTGATGCTGTTGTTGCTGGTCTTGGCAACCGTGATTGGTTGCGAGGAAGAAAAAGAAAACCCCGTCAAAAAGCGGCTCGCTCAACAGGCAGCGGCAAAAAACGCCAAGCCCGCCGAAGCCGGCGATCCGTCGTTGTCGTACGCGCCGCTCCCTCCGCCCGCGGTCGAAGCCGGCAAACCGATCCCGGTGGAAGGTAGCGCACCAGTTGCCGCGACGGTTCCCAACAACCAAGCGGCGAACAACGAAGTCGCCAACACGGTGCAGGGCGTTCAAATTCACTTAGCCGGCGACATCAATCCCGAATGGTCCAAGCCGTTGCAACAAGGTTTCGGCAAACAAGGCCGCGATTACGGGCCTGGTTACATCACCGAAACGATGACCGCGTATTGGCGATTGCGCGAACGAGCCAGCTTTGAGATTCCTTTTCAGCACACGATGAAAAATTACGTCGCCTCGAACAATGGCAAACCGCCGAAGGATGTTGCCACGCTCAAAAAAGAAATCCTTGACGAAGCCGCGTTGCAACTGCCGGATTTGGCACCCGGACAGCTTTATGTTTACGACCCACACAGCGGCGAATTGCTGGTCATGCAAAAGAAGCCGAACTGAAGCCGGTACGAATGTCGGTACGGATTTTTTTCCGGCCGGGCGCCGGGCTAACGAAATTCCTAGCTCCGCTGATTTACAACCTGAGTTTCGACTGCGAAAGTTCACATGAAGCGATTGATTACGTTACTCATCGTCGTGGCCGCCGGTTCGAGTGCGGTGTCGTCGGCATCCGCTGCCAGTTGGGTCTTTCAGCGCTCGTATTACAGCCATGACCCGGTGACGCAAGTTCGTGTCGGCCCGCAGGCTTCGGGCGGGCCGTACTATTCGCGCGTGCAGGGCGAGTTCATCACCACGGGCGTGCGGCATGTTCGCAGTCAGATCAACGTGCGCGGCCTGGTGTTCGATCAGTACAACGTCTGGGACTCATGGATTCAGACGGGTGCTCAGTTTTAGGTGACAACTGATCCGTGCTTTGGCAACATCGCGAACTTCTGCGGGTCGCGCGCTCATTTTCGACGGCCGGCAAGTTCTGACGCCTTTGTCGATCGTTCCTCGTCGCACGTTTCGAGCGGCTCTCTGAAAAATCGTTGTGGTTAGTACATGCGCAATCCTGTGCAAGTGAACGAGGCTCTCTGACGTTCATAGTCGATCAATCAAATAGCGGGGGAACGGAACTCCCCTAAATCATTTGGCTGTTGAACGGAGTCGATCGACATGCGGTCTGGCCAGTTTCGTAGTTTGACTCGGTTGGATGCGAAACTGCGAACGCGATGGGCAATTGTCGCCTTCGGTGCCCTGCTGATCTCGGTCGGTAATAACGCCGTTGCCGACACGCTTGGCAATCTGTCTGCCAACTCGCGCACAATTGATTCTTACGCGCACGACCGACCAGGCTCAAAGTCGGCTCCCTTTCTGTTGCGACGCGATCGACGCGAAATGCCGTTGGTCGTCGAACCGCAAGGCTGGAACGCTGCTGCTTGGAATACCGGAATAGAACCACTGCCGGAAGTATCATGCGACTCAGGATCGACCGCCGAAATTCAACTGGCAGGCGGCGGTCCGGAGCTGCGTTTTCCGAGGACCGCGCCGGATAATGGCCGCAACCCAATTGACCGTGATTCGATTGCCCCTGATCCGATTGTTTCTGAATCGATTGCCCAGGCCCCTACCCCGCTGTTCGAAACCACGAGTTGCCGGCAGTGCTGCAACTGCTGCGAGGAAAGTTGGCTCGACAATCTTTCGCTTTTCGCCGGGCTCGAAGGCTCCAAACAACCGCAAGATTTCGGCGTCAACGCGCACTTTGGCGGGCGCGTGGCGGCCAACGTTGGAATTCCTATCTGGCGCGAATATGGCCTCGGAGCTCAAATCGGAGTGGCCTATAACGCGACCGATCATGCGGTCCAAGTCATGGAACGCGTCGAGGGAAATTCAAGCCGGAACCAATTGTTCTCAACCGTCGGGCTGTTTCAACGGTTCGATTCCGGGTGGGCCTGGGGTGTTGCCTACGATTTTCTGGAGGAAGACTACTTCGACGATTTTTCGTTGAGTCAATGGCGTATCGGCGGCAGCTACGACGTCGGTTGCTTCGATCAAGTCGGCATTCGCATTGCCATTGCCGATCGGTCGGATAGCGGATTCTTCGATGTAATACCCGTGACGCTGTCGCCTATTTCACAGGGACATATCTACTGGCGACACACGTTCGAAAGTTCGACTGAACTTGGCATGTGGGCCGGCATTGCCGAAGAGCACGCCGAATCGAACGTGGCCTTGGGAGACTTGTCCGACAAAGACGATCCGTTTCTGTTCGGTGCCGATGTCTACGCGCCGCTGAACGATCGGCTGGCACTGTATGGAGAGGCAAACTTCATCATGCCCGCCGACACGGGCACCGTCGACGCGTTTTTGGGCATCGTCTACTATCCGCGCGGCGGGGCGGTCGGAGCACGCGACCGGCAGTACGCGCCGCTGCTGCCGCTGGCGGGCAACCCATCCATCTCGGTGGATTTAACGCGCTAGACGATTTAACGTCGCGCTACGTTTAACTCGCACAATCGTTAAAGCTGGCTGCTATGTCCACTGGGCTTTGGTGGGCAGGTAGTACTAGTTGTGCCGTTTAATCGCAGTATAAACAGGTTACAAACGTTCATGCCTGCGCCAAGCGTGGGCATGGCACCAGCGTTCCGCCGGCAGCGTCCTATCCTTGCTGATAGTACGCGATTCTTAGTAAGCAGGGGTTCGTGGACGCGCAGCATTGCGTGCCGCCCTGAGTCTTCGCGCCATGGAGCGACCATGTTGGACCAATCGTCATTGCTTACGGGCTTAGTCGCCGGCGCGGTAATACCGCCGCCGAGCTATAGCGCGGGCAATGCAAACAAGCCGAATCGACACACCAGCGCACAGCAATCTCCCGCGCTCGCCGGCTTAGATCGTTATCAAATAAAAATGCAACTCGCGGCCGTCGACGCCTACACGGCATACGAGGCGTTCGATCTTCGAAAGCGGGAATCGGTCGAGTTGCGTATGTTGCGCGCGACCGATTCGAATTCAAGTCTCTCGCTATCTTCCAGTTTGCAGTTGGCAGGATCACAATCGCGTCTGCCGGCCAGGTTGCGACTCGTCGAATTGACTCGACACGCAGCGATTGTTCGCCCGATCGATAGCTCGTTGGAGTCCGCGCCGGTATGGTTCGTGGTGAACCCCGTTGCTGCGCATACGCTGGCCGATCTTGATCGCGATCTTCCCTGGCCGAACTTGCACGCCAGATTGATCATCGCCAACCAACTCACTCAGGCAATCGCCGATGCGCATCGCGTCGGCCTGATACACGGGCGACTCCGACCATCGACAATCCGAATTACCGACAATTTGACGCCGCAAATCGACTTCGTCTCAGCCGACAATCAATGGTCGAAGAGCGGCAATGAATCGACAGAGTTGATGTACTATGCACCGGAATTGCTCATGCAATCATCGGCGGCACATGTGTCGCTCGATCGAGCCGTCGACATCTTCAGCCTGGGCCGTTTGATTGCCTGGCTGGCGATCGCGGACGAGGCGGATGCGACCGAGCAATCGTCATCCGAATCATCGGAGGTCGAGTCTGCTCGTCCGTCGGCGGCTGTCCAAGCGGCGCTACTGCAACTGACGCGTCAGTGTTTATGTCGAGATTCCAGTGATCGGCCGTCGGCGCAATCGGTGGCGACGCGTTTCGATTATTTGATTGCGGAATTCTTATCACCGAAACACCTATCCAATGCGGCCGGACATTCCGCCAAGCCAAACGACACCGTGTTGGTCGATGAATTTCTGCAAGGCTTGCTCAGCGAAGAAGCAAAAGTTGGAGTGAAGGATGAAGCACCGTCGAGCGACGGTCAGAATCAAATCGGCGACGCCGACAACAACCGCACCAAGCAAGTGATACCGAGCGATGATATTGCCGCCCCGGAAATCGCGGAGAACGAAACAACTCGGTTCGACGATCATGCTCCTTCATCGTTCGTCGAGTCGACAGCCGTCGGCGCGAGCGAGCTCATTCAGTCCGGAGGAACCCACAACAGCGTCGCTCAGCTTTTTGCCGCTCCCTTGAACTCCGGCAGCGACACCAATCATCTGCACAAGGGCCGGCGACCGGCTGGCACACGGCCCGTGCGAGAGCCGGCCGTCGGCGAGGTGCTGGGACGTTTTCGGATATTGCAAAAAGTCGGTCAGGGGGGCATGGGTGCGGTCTTCAAAGCCGAAGACATCGCCACCGGACAAATCGTAGCTCTAAAAACATTGAACCTGGCTGCCGCCGGTCGCGCCAGCGCTCTACAGCGCTTTCAAAAAGAAGCCCGGTTGTTGGCTGCGGTCAACAACCCTTACGTGACGCGACTGATCGAAGTCAACGAAGACTCCGGCATTCATTTTTTGGCGATGGAGTTTGCCGCCGGAACGGATTTGAAGAAGGTTTTGAAAACGCGCGGCCCGTTGGACGAACCCCAAGCCGTCAGCATCGTGGCGGACATTGCTCGGGCCCTGGTCGATGCGCATCAACGCGGCATCGTGCATCGCGATGTGAAGCCCGAAAATGTGCTGCTGTTGGACGTCGAATTACCGGAGTCGATTGCCGGCGGCGAATCGACGCGCATGGACTGGCTGCTCAGCCGACCGCGCGTCAAACTGACCGATTTCGGCGTCGCGCGGCAAGTGCTTCAAAGCGAATCGCTGGCCATGACGCAAGTCGGCGCGGTGATTGGAACTCCGCTCTACATGGCCCCCGAGCAATGTAAGGGGCAACGCGACATCACGCCGGCCACCGATGTCTACGCGATCGGCGTGACGCTGTTCGAACTGCTGGCGGGCCGACCGCCGTTTCAGTCCGACGATGCAATGAAGATCGCCACGATGCATTGCCTGGAACCGATTCCAAAGCTACAGCGATTCGCAGCCTCGGCCAGCGATGCTGTGGTGCAAATCGTCGAAAAGGCGATGGCCAAGCGGCCCGCGGATCGTTATGCCAATGCCTCGCATCTGCTTGCCGACTTGGAGCGTCTGTTGCGCGGCGAGTCGACGCACTTGTCCGTACACCCCGTGGTTCCAACGCACGACCCACGCAAGCTGTTTCAAGCGGAGTTTGTCTGGAACTTGACCAGTACGCCTGAAGAACTCTGGCCGTATGTCTCGAATACTGAACGTTTGAATCGAGCCGCGGGTCTGCCCAGCGTCGTCTTCGAGACCATTAACGACCCGCAATTGGGCATGCGCCGTTTCGGATCGTTCAAGCTGGCCGGCCTGACGATTGCCTGGGAAGAGCATCCGTTCGATTGGGTCGAGGGCCGTCGCATGGGAGTGCTACGCGAATTTACCCGCGGACCGTTCAAGTGGTTTGCCAATACTGTCGAGCTGATCTCACTGGCCGGCGGCGGTGCGCAATTACGTCATTGCGTGCGAATTCAGCCGCGAAACCTGGTGGGCCGCGCCGTTGCTGCGATGGAAGTCGGCTTGAAAGGGCGTCGTTCGCTCGACAAAATCTATCGACGCATCGACTCCGTCATCAGTGGTCGACTTGGGGGTAGTTCCACGGTCGATGCTTTTCAAACGCCAGCGGCGCTGGCCCGTGACCAACGCGAACGATTACACCAGCGCGGTTTGCGGTTGATCGAGCGCGGCGTCGATGCCGAAATCGTCGAAAGTCTGAGCGGTTATCTGGCGGATGCCTCCGCACAAGACGTCGCCCGCATCCGACCCTTGGCCTTGGCTCATAAGTTGCAATTGCCCGAGACAAAGTTTTTATCGGCCTGTTTGCTTGCAGCCACCGAGGGCCTGTTGACGTTGCAGTGGGATATTCTTTGCCCCACCTGCCGAATACCCTCGGCCGACAAAGACACCCTTCGCGAAATCGAAAAACACTCGCGTTGCGAAGCTTGCAACGTCGCGTTCGAACTCGATTTATCCAAGTCGGTGGAACTGGTTTGCCGTGCCCACCCCGAAATCCGCACTACCGACGGCGGCACCTACTGCATCGGCGGGCCGGCGCACTCACCACACGTGGTTGCGCAAATGCGATTGCAAGCGAATGAACGCATCGAACTCGAACTATCACTCGAAGCGGGCGACTACATTTTGCGCAGTCCTCAGATGTCGCAGTCGGCCATCCTGCATATTCAATGTGCCGATCTGCCTTCGCAGATCGACTTGCGATTGACTGCCAAATCGGATCCGCGAACGGTCATTGCGTTAAAAAATGGCAAGCAGGTATTGATGTTGACCAACGAGTACGACGTTCCCGTCGTGGTGCGGATCGAGCGCACGATTCAACGCGGCGATGTGGTCAGCGCAGCGCAGATTTCGGCACTCGCTGAATTCCGCGAGCTGTTTCCCAACCAGCAACTTCAGAGCGGTCAATTGATGACCGTTGCGCAAATCGCGTTTCTGGTCACCGCGGTCGATGATCTCAATCGGCTGTGCGTCGAGCGCGGCGATACGGCGGCCTACGAAATTTTACGATCGCACTACCGAACCGTCGAAGCGCTCACGCGTAAGCACGGCGGTACGATCGTCAAATACCTGGCCGACGGTACGCTGGCCGCGTTCGACAATGTCGAGCCGGCGGTCGCGACCGCATTAAGTTTGGTCACAAATCCCGCACTCTCGACGGACGAGCCCTACGCGATTCGCGCCGGTGTTCATCGCGGAGCGGTCATGATGACCACCCTGAACGATCGGCTCGACTACTTCGGTGCCACGGTCCATGCCGCCCTATCGCTGCCGCACTCCGCTAGGCCCGACGAGCTTGTGCTGAGCGAAAACGTGTCATCCGACCCGGCCGTGAACCGGCAGCTGGTCGAGTCGGGTCGAACTTTGGAAACCGTAACAATCGGCGGAACGAATGCACATCAAGAATTAGGTCGGCGGATCCGATTTGGTTTGCGGGCCGATTGCAATGCCTGACATTTGCATCCTCCGATAAACAGGCAATGGTTGCTTTGACTCGAACTCATTGGTGTTTGAACTCAGTTGTGCGTGATGCCGCAAATTCATTTGATTGATCTGCCTTGATTCGAACCGCGACGTACCACTCAATAAGCCATACCACTACCCACACATCGACACAACGTAACGACCGTCCCATGAATAGTCTGCTTGCTGCTCGATCGCTGGCTTGGAACCTGACCGAATACCGCAGCGACGGCGGTCTGGGTCGCATATTCAACATCACCGAATATCCATTTCAGGTCGGCCGTCAAGCTAATTTGCATATCTGCCTGCCGTTGTCCAATATCTCGCGCATCCATGCCGAGATTATTCAATCGGGCCACAGTTTACTGTTGCGCGATCTGAAAAGCACCAATGGCAGCTTCGTCAACGGCAAACGAATCGAGCAGCCGGTTACCTTGAGCGACGGTGACCTGATTCAGTTTGGTAACTCGGCTTTTCGAATCGGCGCCCAAGAGTCCGCCTCGCACGAGGGCACGGTCGAAAGTGGGCCCGCCGAATGGGCTCAGTCGCTGCTGGCCTTCGATACGCTGATGAGCGAGCGGTCGGTCGTTCCGCACTTTCAGCCGATCGTCACGATCGACGATGGAATTACGATCGGCTATGAACTGTTGGCGCGTAGCAATGTTGCCGGATTGGAGACGCCGGCCAAAATGTTTTCGACTGCCGAACGTCTCGGCCAGCAAGAGGCGCTCAGCACGCTGATGCGCGAAGAGGGAGTTTGCACGCTGGCCAAGATGACTCGACGACCGATGCTATTCGTCAATACCGACCCGGCCGAAGTGGTGACGACGCGATTGATCGAATCGTTGCGAGTGCTACGAGCCATGGCACCCGAACAACCGTTGACGATCGAAATTCATGAAGCCGCGGTGACACAGACGGCGGCGATGCGCGAACTCAAAGCGTTTTTGGACGACCACAACATGCGACTGGCCTACGACGACTTCGGGGCTGGACAAGCTCGACTGAGCGAACTGACCGATGTGCCGCCGCATTGCGTGAAGTTCGATATCAAACTAATCAGAAATCTCGACACCGCACCGAAACACCGTGTGAAAATGGTCGCAACTTTGGTGCAAATGGTCTGCGATATGGGCATTACACCGCTGGCTGAAGGGGTCGAGACCGAAGCGGAAGCCCAGGTCTGCCGGCAGATGCAATTCGATCTGGCCCAGGGCTATTTCTTCGGTCGCCCCGCGCGGCTGGAAAGTATCATGGGTTAACGTCGCAGGAAGTGCCGCGGAGACGCGGGAAAAGAATTCAGCAGCGGATGAATGGATTAGACGCAAATCGACTGCTCAAAGCCCATCCGCTGAATGTTTTGTCAGTCGGCCAAAAAAACCTTCTATGCGTCTTAGCGCCATTGTGCGATCGTTATTTTCTTTTTTCTCCGTGCTTCCGCGTCTCCGTGGAAAGAGCCCGCCCGTTATTTCCGCGGAATCCCGAAATCGCCGCGCATGTCAC
>JAYTAU010000283.1:0-4360 GCA_043737375.1 Planctomycetia bacterium | reverse complement strand
CCGGCGGAACCAGTAAACTCAAGGGGACATTTCTATCGGTCAGAAACAGAGGACATTTCTAATGGTTTACAACAGCTGATGTCGCTGAAATAGTCGCTTCGCCGACGGCAACATGCTACAATCGCACCCATGAATGATCGACAGGCAGATACCACGATCGAAGACGAACGGGACAAAACTCCGCGCGAAGGACGTTCGGTCCTGGTCGGAATTATCTTGGCCTATTTGGTGCTGGTCGTGGCGACCGGTATCGGCCTGTATTTTGTGGGCAACGCAGTGTTGCGACTTTGGTAGTGCGGCCAGATTGCCGGGCATGTGCGTTTGCAACCGCAGTGTGGTTGCCCAACTCCAGAGTTTGAGAGGCACGGGATGCAAGAGATTGCGTGCTGGAGCCTATCGCGCGATCCGTAACGTTTACTGCACCGCTTCGACAAACCAGCTTGCCAGCCCGGTGCGATCGAGCACTTCCTGCACCATCGGCTGACCGCGAGTTAGCGTCACGCAGCCGCCATGTCGGGTGATTCCGCGGCGGAAATCGACCAATGTGCCGAGCGTCAAGCTCGAGATAAAACTCAGTTCGGACAAATCGAGGATGACGACCTTGGGTCGGGCCGCGCTGACCGGCAACAGTGCGTTGGCCAAGATCGAATCGTTGGCCATATCGGCCGAGCCGATCAATTGCACCAACGTGACCTCGGCATTGACTTCGACCTTAATTTGTAGAGTAGTGCGGCGGGCTGCGGTCGAATGGGTTGCGTCGGACATATTGTTGCGATTCTCCGGCGAACGAAAGCTACGTTGGTGGCCAACGACCCAATGCGATAAAATCCGCTCATAACCGCTTAAAAATATCTTTTTACTTGTGGGTTTAATGTGTTTTTGATTACTTATTTGCGAGGCTACTGAGCGATTTCTTGCCAACATGCATCCTCGCGTCTCGGTCGGTCATCCTGATTACCCCTTTCAACGCCATGAGGATTGCCACTCGTCAACTGCGAAAAGGCGCATAGGATTAAATGACGTCGGTGTGGTATCAACTTTCGCCAAACCACGACAATTTTGCCTGTGTAAACTCGACGATGCTACATTCCCCAATGTCCAAGACAATTGCTAATCACAGCCCGACCGAGATTCGCCCTGCCGCGAATTTCCGACAATCGAAGTTTGCGCAACCTGAGCCGTGGCAAGTCGAGGTTTTTCACGATGGCGAATGTCCATTGTGCCGGCGCGAAATCCAGATGCTGCGGTGGATGGATCGTCGGCAACGAATTCGCTTTACCGACATTGCCGCCGAGGATTTCGACCCCGCAAACTATGGCAAAACGCTGCCGGATTTCATCGACGAGATCAACGGTCGCTTGCCCGATGGATCTTGGCTGACCGGCGTCGAGGTGTTTCGCCGCTTATACTCTGCCTGTGGGCTGTCGTGGTTGGTCGCGCCGACGCGGTTGCCCGGTGTGTCGCAGGTGCTCGCTTGGAGCTATCGCGTGTTTGCGCGCAATCGATTGAAGTTGACCGGAAGGTGCGGCCCCGGTGCGAGCGAGTGCAAGATCACGTAGGTTAGACTTTAGTCTGACGGAAGTAGTTACACGGTGGGTGCCATGCCCACTGCCCTGAGTGGGCATGTGAAGTCGCATACAAGCTCGAAGCGTAAGCAAGTGCATACGATTAACTTTTATTGAACTTGCCGGCGCTGCGAGCTTGTACCCTCAGTAAGCGCCCAGCCTCATGCCCACGCAAAGCCGTAGGCATGGCACCCGACGCTGAATTGATCGCCTTATTTCCCACAGTACGACAAGGTTAGCAGCGCATACGCGGTGACTAGATTCGGATCGGTCTCGAGCCAGCGTTTGTTCTTGTTGACCCACGAACCATCCGCGCTTTGCTTATTGGCAAGTTGTGCGACCAGCTCGGCGCGCCAATCGTGCGACTTGCCCGCAGCATCGACCACCTTGTCGTCGCCCAATGTTGAGAGTGCCTTGGCCATCAGGTGGTAGTAGTAATAGAGCCCGGCGTCGTCCAAGCCCGGATTCTTTTCGACATCGTAATGTTTTTTGATCCATTGCGATGCGGCTTTCACGCGCGGGTCGTCGGGCTTCAGCCCCGCATACAACATGCTCTTGAACCCTGCGTAGGTCATCGAGCCGTAGCTGCGCAGGCCGCCGTCGTCGTTCTTGTCGGCCGGAGTTTCGCCGACCACCGAGTAATAAAAACCGCCGTCGTTCACCTTGGCCGCAAATGGGCTGGTGTTGTGTTCCGATTCGAGGTTCTGACAACGCGAAACAAAAATCAAGGCCCGCTTGACGGCTTCATCGTCCGGACCCGCACCCGCAGCGGTGAGGGCTTCAACCAAGAATGCCGTGTTCGACAGATCGGGCCGACCCTTCGACCCGTAGCCGACGCCGCCGTATTCGAAGTCGGCGGGAGTTTTATCCTCGCCGCCGTCAATTTGCAGGCCGCGTAGATACTTGTCGGCATTTTTGAGCAGCTTGTCGTACTTTCCGCCTTGATTGGCTTCCTTGAAACAGACCACGGCCAGGCAAGTTTCGTAGTTTTTCAAGAACGACTTTTCGGCATAGATCCCGCCATCGTCGCGCGCGTTGGCTTCGAGGTACTTAAGCCCCTTGGCCACCGCGGGATCGTTGGGGTTGCGACCGTTGCGCAGCATTGCCTGCAAACAGAGCGAGGTAACCCCGGTGCCGGTTTTATTACTGAACGAGCCGTCGGGCGATTGGCCTTTCTCGGTCAGATAGGCGATGCCCTGGTCGACGGCCTTTTTTTGCGCGGCCGACGCTTTGTATCCGGCGGGCTGCGCGGCATTCGCCCGATTCGAGTTAGCCATTAAAGCGATCAGGCTCAACGCAAAACCTAAAGGCAACATTTTTTTGACGGTCTGCATAAACGGGTTCCTGCTGTATTTGTGATTACGGATAACGCCGCAAATAATCGCGAATCAACGGAAATAGATCGGAATCAACTTGCATGTTGATCGACGTTCATTCGCGGCCATCTTCTAGTCTCTTTTGCTTTGCGCCCTAGTGCCCTATCGCGAAAAAATTTTAAATGTCACTCGCCGCGAATCGCTTGCAAGCTCGACTTCGCGTCGAAGTACCAACGTCCGTCCGTCCCGCGCGACCACGTCTGCGATTGCAAAAAATGTCCGCAGGTGTTGCCCTCGATTTCAAGCCGAACGACCGCCGTATCGCCCGAATGCCGTAAAGATCTAATACTGACGCTAGCACGGGTCGTGGATCCTGCGTCTCCGGCTTTGCCGGGAATGGCCCAGGTCTTCCACACCGAAAACAGCTTATCTTGACCAGATGCGACAAGGGTCGAAGCCAGTTCCTTATTCCCGGCCAAGGCGGCTTGGGTAAAGCGTGCAACTTCTGCCGACAATAAGTCTACGTCGCTGCGTGGGCGAAAACAAATCGCCAGGACCACCAGCCCGACCAGCAGCAACCCGACGCCTGCCAACCAGCGAATTCGAGCGATCGAACCGGCGGTGACATGCGCCGACGACCGACGCGTGCCGTCATTTGCTTGACGTTTTGGTACGGCTGCGGCTTCGACGTTGCGCGGCGCGTTGCTTGGCGCTTGGATTCGATGGCTGCAGCCACGACAAACGATGCCGCTGCCGATAAGCTCGGCCGGCACGCGCTCGATGGCTCCGCAGCGCGGACAGGCAAGGCGAATTTTACGCGCGGTTCGTTCCGAATGCAGTTGACCGTTCGACCCGATCCAAAACGATCCGGCGCAACCGTGACAATGCATTCCTTTGGGCACTTGGCTCCAATAGACCCAGCCCGCGGCGTGGCAGTCGGGACACGAAAACACGATTTTCAGATCGGCCCCGGCACGAGACGTCGCGGTGTTCGAAGGTGGCAAAGTATCTTCCATTTAAGCTGCACACTACCGAGAAGTGACGTCCTAAAACGAGCGATTGAACAGGAGAGAACAGAATTGACGGAGCTTGCCGTAAATCAAACAACTCGTTCAACAATCGCTGTCGGAAAGAATGCGATGTAACAAGCGTTGTGGATACAATCTCCGTTCCTCTGTGATCTCCTGTTCAATTCGCGGATTACCGGACGCGCACTGATTGTTCTTGTGAGCTACGGACGTGTGGTGTCGCACGGAGCCGGATTGCGATCGGCCCCGTTGCCGCTGAAATACTTGTTCGTGACGCCATTGCGATTGAACGAGCCGTTCGGGTTGACCGAGTAGCCCAAGTCCTCGGGCGTCATCGAGGCCGTATGTCCGTCCAAGAAGACGACGTTCACTCGTCCGGCATGGCGCGGTTCGACGGGGCACATGCGGCTGTTCGAGGTGCATTCGCTCGGGCCGTAATGGGCATTGGTGA
>JAYTAU010000282.1:0-4360 GCA_043737375.1 Planctomycetia bacterium | reverse complement strand
ATCGACCACGGCACGTTCCCCTACGTGACCAGTAGCAACAGTTCCGGCGTCGGCGTGTCGAGCGGCTCGGGTGTGCCCGGTCGTTGGATCGACAAAGTCATCGGCGTCATCAAGGCGTACTCGACGCGCGTCGGCGGCGGCCCCTTCCCGACCGAACAAGATAACGACATCGGCCAGGGACTGCGCGATCGTGGTAACGAGTATGGCACTGTCACCAAGCGTCCCCGCCGTTGCGGCTGGTTCGATGCGGTTGCGGTGCGTTACACGGCGCGGCTGAGCGGAGTCGATGCCCTGTCGGTCATGTTGCTCGATGTGCTGGCTGCTTTGCCGGAGATCAAAATTTGCACAGCGTACGAAATCGATGGCAAACGAACGACGCAGTTCCCAAGTCATGTCGACGACCTGCGCAAAGCGAAGCCGGTGTATGAGACGCTGCCCGGCTGGCAAGAAGAAATTACCGAGGTGCGGAGGATCGACGATTTGCCGGTCAATGCGCGCAAGTATTTGCGCCGGCTGAGTGAAATTATCGAGCGGCCGGTCGAAGTCGTCTCGGTCGGGCCCGATCGCGAGCAAACCATGTTTGCGCCGTCGATCGCCGAGTTGGCCGGCACGCGGGTCTAGTGACTGTGTTAGCCCCGGTCTCCAGACCGGGCCAGAGTTGATTTTGGATTACGTCGTTTTTCCCGGCGTGGACGCCAGGGCTAACCATTGTATTTATCGATCAGTGTCGCAATCCCTCTCTCCTGCCGCCGACACATCGCCCGCCCTGCCCCGGCATATCGCCGTGATCATGGATGGCAACGGTCGTTGGGCGCAGCGTCAGGGACTGCCGCGGATCGAGGGGCACCGCCGCGGCGTGGCCAGCGTACGTCGCACGACCGAGGAGTGCGCGCGACACGGCATTGAACAACTGACACTCTATTGTCTGTCGAGCGAGAATTGGAAGCGACCTCAGGGCGAGCTCGACTTTCTGATGCACCTACTCGAACAGTACATGATCGAAGAGCGCTCGACGATCATGCAACAGAACATTTCGGTCCGCGTGATCGGTCGCCGCGAGGGAATTCCCGCCGCGACCTTGGCCGAGATGGACAAGACAATCGACATGACCGCTGCCAACACGGGCATGAGGCTCTGCTTGGCGATCAACTACGGCAGCCGGGCGGAACTGCTCGACGCCGTGCGGCAGATCACCCTCAAAGTACAGCGCGGCGAGCTCGACCCGGCCGCGCTGACCGAAGCCACGATCGATCAGCACTTATACACTGCCGGTATGCCCGATCCTGATCTGCTAATTCGCACCGCCGGCGAGCAGAGAATCAGCAACTTTCTGTTGTGGCAAATCAGTTACGCCGAGATTTGGGTCACCGGTCGCTGTTGGCCCGAGTTCGCCGAGAGCGACCTGCACGATGCTTTGCACGATTACGCCGCACGCGATCGGCGCTTCGGCGGGCTGAAACTCTAGCGACAGACGACTATCAAACCGTTCACCAACATGTAAAGTCGAACAGGAGAGAACAGAGGAAACAGAGAATTTGGAACTTCTCACATAATTCCTCTCACTCTGGGAGAGGCAGCGAGGGACGAGCGGTGAGGACGCGCTATTGGTCCGGTAAAGTTAAGTGATCCTTTAATTAGTATTCAGTCGAACGCAGGATCCAAAGGATTGGCCGCGAATGGACGCGAATCAGACAAATTGCCGATTTGCGTTCATACGCGTTCATTCGCGGCGATTTCTGAATTGCCTCAGATCGCTGGCAGATTCGAAAACAATGTTGATGACATTGCCGCTTCGCTTGTACGGCGCTAAACGTCTTGAACGATCTGGTGATTGAACTCGGCACACTCCGTTTCCTCTGTTACCTCCTGTTTAAAAAATGGCCGCGCGATATCTACTCACCGGCGCGGCGGGCTTTATCGCCTCGAACGTCGCGCGGCAACTTTTGGCTGCCGGGCACGCGGTCGTCGGCATCGACAATCTGAACGACGCTTACGATCGACGGCTTAAGCAATGGCGACTGGCCGAATTAAATCTGCATGCCGGATTCGAGTTTCAAACGCTCGATATTCGCGATCGATCGGCACTAGAAACACTGTTTGGCAACGAGCCTGAACCATTCGCGGCGGTGATCAACCTCGCCGCGCGGGCCGGTGTGCGGCCATCGGTCGTCGATCCCTGGGCCTATTTTCAAACGAACACTGACGGCACGCTCAACCTGCTCGATCTGTGTCGACGCTTCGACGTGCCGAAGTTCGTACTCGCCTCGACTTCGAGTCTCTACGGCGGACACAATCCGATTCCGTTCGACGAAGCGACCGACACCAACCGGCCGCTCTCGCCTTACGCAGCGTCAAAAAAAGCCGCCGAGGCGATTGCGTACACCTATCACCATTTGCACCGGATTGATATTTCGATCTTGAGGTATTTCACGGTCTATGGCCCCGCCGGCCGGCCCGACATGAGCATCTTTCGCTTCGTCCGCGCGATCAGCGAAGGCGAGCCGATCACGGTGTTCGGTGACGGGCGGCAGCAGCGCGACTTCACGTATGTCGAGGATATCGCGCGCGGCACGATCGCGGCGCTGCGACCATTGGGTTTCGAAGTGCTGAACCTGGGGGGCGATCGCCCGTTGGTACTCAACGACATTATCGAGCGGATCGCCGCATTGGTCGGACGGCGGCCCACGATCGTTCATCGCCCCGCGCATCCGGCCGATGTACCGGCGACTTGGGCCAATATTGAAAAGGCCAAGCAGCTGCTCGACTGGCAGCCCCGGGTCACGATTGACCAAGGGCTCGCGCAATCGGTCGCTTGGTACCGCGCGAATCGCGAACTGGCGATGTCGATTGCGGTTGGCAATGACTGATGCTCAGTCTTCTGTAAAGCACTATTCTTTCTTCTCTTCTCGCCGTTTCTGAAACGCTTCTTTCGCGGCGGCTTTTTCGGTCTCGTCCAATTTACCGTCGCTGTTCGTGTCGAACTTTTTCATCATCGCTTCGCGGCCTTTGCCGCCAAAATCCTTGCCGCGGCCACCCTTGCCATTAAAACCCTTCTCGCCCGGCTTGCCACCCTTACGGGCTTCGAAGGCCGCCTTGGCCGCTTCCTTCTCGTCGGCGCTCAACTGACCGTCGCCGTTCTTATCAAATTTCTCCAGCATCTTCTTTTGAAAGTCGGCCCGCCCTTTTTGAGAATCTCGTTTTCCTTTGCCTTCCGGTCCCTTGCCGTCCGCGGCGTTAGCCGAGCCAATACTGCAAATCATCAAGCCCGCAGCAATCAGGGTAGTCATTACGATTCGCATACGATTCTCCCGAATGGACTATTTAAGTTGGCAAAGCAGAGTCGAAAGTCGCCGTGCTCGCCAGTCATTCCATTCAAACACCGGCAACGCCGACTTGGTTCCGCTGCTGCAATCAGAAATTCGGGCTTGGCGGGCGATACTCCGACACATCGATCGTGCGGAACCACTCGATCGTCTTGGCCAATCCCTCGCGCAGCGGGGTTTTCGGCTCCCATTTCAAGTGTTGCTTCGCCAGCGAAATGTCCGGCTGCCGTCGCGTCGGGTCATCCTGCGGCAGCGGCATACGCACCAGTTTGGATTTCGACCTGGTCAGCTCGATGACCAATTCGGCCAATTCCAAAATGGTGAATTCGTTGGGGTTGCCCAGATTCACCGGCCCAATAAAATCGTCCGGCCCGTTCATCATGCGAATCAGCCCTTCAACCAAACAATCGCGATAGCAAAACGAACGGGTTTGCTGCCCGTCGCCGAAGATCGTGATGTCGGCTCCTTCGAGCGCTTGCCGCACAAAGTTCGACACCACGCGGCCGTCGAACGGGTGCATCCGCGGGCCGTAAGTATTGAAGATACGGACCACGCGGACGTTGACCCGATTCATGCGATGGTAATCCATGAACAGGGTTTCGGCGGCGCGCTTGCCTTCGTCATAACAGGCCCGCGGACCGATCGGGTTGACCGCACCGCGATACGACTCGACCTGCGGGTGAACCTCGGGGTCGCCGTAAACTTCGCTGGTCGAGGCTTGCAGCACCTTCGCTCGGCAACGCTTGGCCATGCCCAACACATTGATCGCCCCGATGACCGAGGTCTTCATCGTTTTGATTGGATTATATTGGTAGTGGCCTGGCGCGGCGGGGCACGCCAGATTGTAAATTTGGTCCACCTCGAGCCAGAGCGGCTGAATGATATCGTGCCGAATCAGTTCGAAGTTGGGTTTGGATAGCAGGTGGACAACATTGGTTTTTTGACTGGTGAAGAAGTTGTCGACGCAAATCACGTCGTGTCCCTGGTCCAGCAATCGTTCGCACAGGTGCGATCCCAAAAAACCGGCCCCGCCGGTA
>JAYTAU010000281.1:0-10677 GCA_043737375.1 Planctomycetia bacterium | reverse complement strand
AGACGTAAGTGTTCGGTTTTCAGTGTTGGGTTTTTCAGTTTTCAGTTTTCAGTCGCACACGGCGATCGTCGTCGAATCAAGTTGTAATTCCCTCTGTTATCTCTGTTACCTCCTGTGCAATCATGTGTGAAGTGCTACTCCAGTTACGACTCTCAACGGCCCAAATTATTTCTTGCGTTCGCCAGTTTCCAAGTACGGTTCCAATAGTTCGCGCAAGTTGCATCGTGCGCGCGATAACAGCGACTTGATGGCTTGCGGCGACATCTCCATGGTTTCCGAAATCTCTTCGTAACTCATGTTTTCGAACTTGCTGAGCAACACAGCCAGACGTTGACGCTCGTTGAGCGTGCTCACCGCCTCGCGCACGACGTCGCGCATTTCGGCCTTGTCGGCCATTCGCGCCGGCATCAGTCCGCTGGCGGCCGTGGCCATTTGTTCGATGCCGAACGGCCCGCTGGCATCGGCCGCGTGCGACTCGACGCTGACTTCCTTGCGACGCGATCGGCTGCGACGCGCATTCGAGGCCACATTGTTGGCGATGGTAAACAACCAGGTCGAAAACTTCGCGCCGGGCACGTAACTTTTACGCGAGCGATAAATTCGCAAGAACACATCCTGCGCCAGATCCTCGGCCGAATCGCGGCTGCCGACCAAATGCTCGAGCACCGTGACCAGCCGGTCCTGATAACGCAGCATCAGTTCCTCGAAGGCCGCCGCGTCGTCATCGCGCACCTGCAGCATGAGCCGCACGTCGGGGTCGTGCAGCGTATACCGCTCGGCGGATGATTCGCTGATGGCCAGAGGCGGAGGAGTTGGGGGTTGGGGGTCAGGAGTTAGGGAAAGTGCGGAGTGTGAAGTTGGAAGTGCGGAGTGAAAAGTATGATCAACACGCTGTCGGTGGAAAACGCGTGCTGCTTAGCGGTGCGGCCAACGGCCCACCCTGTTCGAATGCGGAGTGTGAAGTTGGAAATACGGAGTGAGTAACTATCGTGAATTTGGACGTTCGCCATTATCTATATCAACACCGCACCAACCGGTTAGTTTTGTAATTCGTCCTTGGTAATTCGTAATTCACCCCGCCGCGCTTCACGCGCCGCCGGTCTGCAATTGCACCACCTCGGGCGTCGTGTCAACGTTCAACCGCCGCAACTGCCCGCAAGCGGCGTTGATTTCGTCCCCCTTGCGCTCGCGAACCTGGACGTTGACCCCCGCCTGTTCGAGAATTCGCACAAACCGCTCTTGCGCTTTGTGACTGGGCGATTTGTATGGCAGCCCCGCAACAGGGTTATAAGGAATCACGTTCAACAACGCCGTCCGGCCCTGCAATAATTCAGCCAACTGCGCGGCATGTTCGGTACGATCGTTCAATTCGCCTAGCAGCACATACTCGAACGTCAGCCGCCGACCCGAAACCTCGAAGTAACGATCGGCCGCTTCCAACACGGATTGCAGGCCGATTTTTTCATTCACCGGCACCAGCTTGTTTCGCAGCGCATCATTCGGCGCATGCAGCGACACTGCCAATTGAAACCGCGCATCGCGCAGTGCCAGGCGATCCATTGCCGGCGGCAGCCCAACCGTCGAAATCGTGATTCGACGATGGCTGATGCCCAGGCCCGTCGGACTCGAAGCCTCGTCCAAGGCGACGAGCAGGCTGTCGAGGTTCGCCAAGGGTTCGCCCATCCCCATCACCACGATATGGCTCAAACGTTCTTCGGGCGGCAGCAACCGGCTGAGTTGCAGCATTTGCTCGACGATTTCGCCGGCGGTTAAATTGCGAATCACGCCGTCGAGTCCGCTGGCGCAAAACACGCAGCCCATCGCACAGCCGACTTGCGAGCTGATGCAGATGGTGCGGCGACGGCCGTCGCGCAATAACACGCATTCGATACGCTCGCGATCGTGCGTTTCAAGCAATAGCTTCTCGGTGCCGTCGGCGGCTACTGAATGTTTGGCGACCGACATCGTCCAAATTTGGAAGTCGGCAGCCAACTTCAGCCGCAGGTCTTTCGACAGATCGGTCATATCGTCGAACGAACCGGCTTTACGATCGAACAGCCAATTGCGAATCTGTGCGGCGCGATAGGCCGGCGCGCCGATCACGGCTAACCAGTCGCGCAGGGTTTCGCCGGCGGGTTCGAGAATGTGTTGCATGGTGATTTTGTAAGCCGGTTATGTAGGCCAATTGTGTAGGCCAGGCTTTCGCCTAACGCATGGTGGCTGTCAGGCTGAAAGCCTGACCTACATTGTAGCGGTCAGTATTTGATCCTGACCTACTTGATTGTGACCCGGCCAGAGCGATGTTCCTAGTAGCGAAAAACTTGCCGGCACTGCAAACTATGACCGCTTCGAACCATTGCAACTACAGTTCATCGCGGACTTTGACGAAATTCTTGCCGCTGTCGGTCGAGTAGTACACCTCGCCGCGCCGGCCCAAGACAATCCGTTGCGGGCCGGGTGCCGGCAGCGAGGGCGTGGGATGCACGTACAATTTCCAATAGCCGTCGGACTGTTTGGGAAGTTGCTGCAGGCTGTTGCCGTCGCTCGGTAGGGGAGCCAACTCGCCGCGTTGGATGCGATCGACCGTCGGTTGCAGATAAATGATTTCGTGAGGGAGTACATCGCCCTTCGCATCCCGGATCTTTGCATTGGAAACCTGCAACGGTTGCGGTAGCCGCTCGGCCTTTTTCTTGACGACCTTGGGCGGAGCCTTGGCGGCTTGCTCGGCGGGCCCGAACCAGCTTTTGCCTTTGACGGCGACCAGAGCCAAGGCAATGATCACCGTCGCGCTGCCGATGCGCTTTGCCCACCATACGGGGTCGTTGAATTGCGAGGGTCGCGGCGTGCCGTCGGAATTGACTGCACGTTTGGCCTTGGCGGGCCGGGCCGGGCCGCGTTGCCCGGATGAGGCTTGGCCTGAAATAGGTTGGCTTTGCTGTGCGGTTGGCTGTTCGCCCGGTTCTAAGAATGGATTCACTACCGTTGGTTCGATTCAATTAAAAAGAGTTCGCGTTGATACGTTCCACAGGATCAACCTGGGCGTTGGAGATTCTATGCTAAGTAGCCCCGTGGTGATTTACAACCGGCGAAGCGAGAACCTGGGTTGTCACCCCGTATTTCGGTGCCCTTGTTTTTTCGAGAGCCCCGTGTTTTGCGAGGACATGACGCCGTCGGCGGCGAGTGGCCGGTCAATCAGCCCCCGGCGAATCCGGGGCTGATAAAAAAGCAAAAAAAGACCAGCGGCCCAAGCGCCCATTGGAGTGGGGGGAGAAGGTGCGCGTGGGCCTGCTGGTCCTACAATGTAAGGTCTTTAACCAAGTACCGGCGATTCCGTAGGCCGGACTTCCAGTCCGTCAAACGTTATCACCAGGCACTTTGACGGACCCGAGGTCCGTCCTACCAACACCGTTCGCTTTCGCGTTCGATGCGGCAAATTTACCGTATGGAAGCGAGCGGCGTGTTCGCTTGGCGCATGAAAGCGGCTCGTTTTTAATGAGCTTTCGATAAGCTGCCCGGCTATGCTGATGTGAATGGCCGCCGCTAAGAACCGATTTAGCTGGCCAAATAGTGCAGAAAACGTAAAAATATTCGCTTGAGAATCAGATACTTCAGTTCGGCTTCCAGGCCGTCGAGCCACGTGGACTACCCTCCGTCAGTTAAGCGAATTCTGATTGTCGACGATAACGACGACGTGGCGCGGTCGATCGTCTATTGGCTGAAGAACACCGGCTACGAGGTGCGATCGGCCCCCGGCACCGCCGAAGCTTTAGCCCTGGTCGGCAATTTTACGGTCGATAGTAGTTTCGCCGAGCCGTTCCATCCCGATGTGGTGCTGTTGGATATCGGACTGCCGTTTCAGGATGGTTTCTACTTGGCACGCGAGCTGCGGAAAATGCCCGACATGCAACGCGCGCTATTGATCGCGATGACCGGCCACAGTCGCGATGAGGACCAGCAGCGATCGCACGAGGCCGGCATCGACCATCACATGGTCAAACCGCTCGATCACGCGAAGTTTCTGCGATTGATTAACGAGCATCTAGGGTGACGCGACGAGGGTGGAGGGTGGGGCGTGCAGGGTGGTGGGTTTGCAGCAGCGTACGTTTGTCAAACAGTCGTTCGTCGTTACACGGCGATCAAACCTCGCCGCTCGATCCTCACTCCTCGTTGCCCACTCCTCCTTACGCCGCCCGTTGACAAAGCCGCTATCGAACCGCTGTACTAGGACGATGCAAATTACGAATGACAAAGTACGAAAGCTTTGAATTCGTGTATTGACCTACTTTTTCGTAATTTGTAATTCGTCCTTCGTTATTTGTCATTCGCACTCGATTATGCATTTACTCATCGCGTTGAAAGCCTTCTTCTTGGTGATGTTCAACGGAGTCCTAGCGCGCGATGTGGATCATGTTCTACATCGGCGAGGTGAATCGCAGCCGCGACTGCCCGATGCTCGTGGCGATAGCAACGTGCGCGGCGATGCCGCCGAGATGGAACTTTCTTACCGATCGTCGACATTCAAGCCTCCTGCGGACGCCAAAAAAAACACGCAGCCCGCCAAGCCGACCAAGCCCGCGCGCAGCGAGGCGCTGACGCTGCTCGCGGCATTGCAGCGTGAAGGGCGGTTCGTCGATTTTCTCAAAGAGCCGCTGACCGGCTACAGCGATGCCCAAGTCGGCGCCGTGGCGCGCGACCTGCACCGCGACTGCGGCAAAGTGGTCGAGCGGATGTTTGCCGTCGCGCCGCTGCTGTCCGACGCCGAAGGCGCCGCGTTAGAAATACCCGCCGGCTTCGATGCGGCCCGGTATCGTCTGACCGGCAATGTCGGCGGCGCGCCGCCACTGCGCGGCGCGCTGGTCCATCCCGGTTGGCAAGCCACGTTGTGCGAACTGCCGACCTGGAGCGGCAGCGACACGGCGTCCAGGGTCATCGCCCCCGCGGAGGTGGAAGTACGGGGCTAGAGGCTAGAGGCTGGAGACTTGGGACTGGAGACTTGGGACTGGAGGCTAGGGATGTGAGGCTGGAGACTGGGGGTGTGAGGCTTGAGGCTTGGAAAGAAATGACGAAGCACGAATGACCAAAAGTCAAAGCACGCTAAACCGCAAGCGCGGCTCTAAAGAACTTAACATGATCCATGCGCTTTAGCTGATCAGATTACAGCGTCCTCACACCTCCACCCCCAAGCCCCGTACCCCAAGCCTCCAGCCTCACACCCCGATCCCTGACCCCCGATCCCTAACTCCTATGTACGTTGTCGGTATCGATCTCGGCACTACCAATAGCGTCGTCGCATATGCCGCGCTCGACACCGAGCAGCCGCACGTCCAGGTGCTCGCCATTCCGCAATTGGTCGCAACCGGCACGGTCGAGTCGCGCACAGCGCTGCCGTCGTTTTTGTATCTCGGTGCGGCACACGAAGCGGCCGGCAAAACGCTCGATCTCCCTTGGGCCGACGGGCGCGACTTCGCGATTGGCGAACTGGCGCGCAAGCAATCGGCCGACATGCCCGACCGCACGGTTGGCGCTGCCAAAAGCTGGCTGGCGCACAGTCGCGTCGATCGGCATCAGCCGATCTTGCCCTGGAATGCGCCGGCCGATGTCGCCAAGGTTTCTCCGGTCACGGCCACGCGTCGATATTTAGAACACTTGGTCGCGGCTTGGAACGAAGCCATGCCCGACAGCCCGCTGGCCGATCAACAAGTCGTGCTCACGGTGCCGGCGTCGTTCGATGCCAGCGCCCGCGAACTGACGCGCGAAGCGGCGCTGGCCGCCGGGCTTCCGGCGAACTTGGTGTTGCTCGAAGAACCGCAGGCGGCCGTGTATGCGTGGCTGGACGAGACCGGCGAACGTTGGCGGCGGCTGCTCAAAGTCGGCGACACGCTGTTGGTCTGCGATGTCGGCGGCGGCACCACCGACTTGACGTTGGTCGGCGTGGCCGAAGAACAGGGCGAACTGGTGCTGCGGCGGATCGCGGTCGGCAATCACCTGTTGGTCGGTGGCGACAACATGGACCTCGCCTTGGCGCACTACGTCGCCGGTCAGTTCACCGAGCAAGGCATCACTCTCGACCCTTGGCAGTCGGTCTCGCTTTGGCATTCGTGCCGCGCGGCCAAAGAGACGTTGCTCGCCGCCGACGGTCCCAAGTCGCACAGTATCACCATCGCCGGTCGGGGCAGCCGTTTGATCGGCGGCAGTAAAAGCGTGGCGGTCGATCGCGAGCAAGTCGCCGCGTTGTTGACCGACGGTTTTTTTCCAACGTGCGCCGTGAGCGATCGGCCTGCCAAACGGCGCGTCTCAGGCTTTCAAGAAATCGGCCTTCCGTTCGAGGCAGACACGGCAATCACGCGACACTTGGCCGCGTTTCTGCAGTCGCATGGCGGTGAAGCAGGACCCGTCGAGCCGACGCACGTGCTGTTTAACGGCGGCGTGTTCAAGGCCGTCGGCTTGCAGCAAAGACTGCTAAGCGTACTGGGCGAATGGTTCGGTGCGTCTGCTCCAATCGCCGAAGCAATGCCCGCTACGAAATCATCGAAGCGCAAGACAGCCGAAGTGGTCGAAACCGCGGCAACCGGTCCGCAGCCTTTGCCTGGGCTGCACGATCTCGATCATGCGGTGGCGCGCGGCGCGACCGCCTACGGTTGGGCCAAGCATCGCGGCGGCATGCGCATCCGCGGCGGAACTGCCCGCTCGTACTATGTCGGCATCGAGAGCGCCGGCTTGGCGATACCCGGGGCACCGCGCCCGTTGCGGGCGTTGTGCGTCGTGCCGATCGGCATGGAAGAAGGGACCGAGAGCGATGTGCCGTCCGGCGAGATCGGACTGGTGGTCGGCGAACCGGCGCACTTCCGGTTCTTCAGTTCTTCAACCCGCAAGCAAGACCAACCTGGCGATCTGGTTGGGCACTGGACCGACGACGAGTTGGCCGAGACCGACAGCATGGAGACCACGCTATCAGCCGAGAATCCGGCGGCCCAGAATCCGGCGGCCGACGATTACGTGCCGGTGCGATTCCATTCGCAAATCACCGAGCTGGGCGTGTTGGAACTGTGGTGCGTCAGCAGCAAAAGCGACGAGCGTTGGAAACTGGAATTCAGCGTCCGCGACGACGCGGACTGACACCAGAAGGTTGCACCACAGAGTCACCGAGGACACAGAGAGGCAAGGGGAAATTCCTCGCGTAAAGGCGCGAAGACGCAAAGAATTTAATGACGGTGATTGTTATCGCCGAATAAAGCCCTCTCCCACTGGGAGAGGCAGCGAGGTAACGAGCGGTGAGGGTTTGAAGCAACGTTGCACCGTTGAGTTTTGTTCGGGACCCTAGGCTCTAATTCCACCGTTGACCGCAATTCGCGTTCATTCGTATCCATTCGCAACCACAAACATTTTTCACTCCTCTCTGTGTTCTCGGTGACTCTGTGGTGAATCGACTCATGGCGGACGACGACTCAGCACTCAGTCGCTACGTCGTCGGCATGGACCTGGGCACCACGAATTCAGCCGTGGCTTTTGTCGATACTCAGTCCGGCGGTCACACGCAATCCGCCCACTGGCGCGTCGAGACGTTTGCGATTCCGCAGCTGATCGCCCCTGGCGAAGTCGAATCGCGCGAAACGCTGCCCTCGTTTCACTATCAGCCGGCAGAGGGCGAGTTTTCGGCGGAAGCGCTGCAGATGTCGTGGCAGAACCGCGGTGCGCACCACGCTGACAAGCCCCGGCACATTGTCGGCATCTTCGCGCGCGATCATGGCGCGGTCGTGCCGGGCCGATTGATCTCGTCGGCCAAGAGCTGGCTATGCCACACGGGCGTCGATCGCTCGACCGACTTGCTGCCCTGGCATGGCGCGGCCGATGTCGAGCGACTCTCGCCCGTCGAAGTCAGCGCGCGATACTTGGGCCACGTGCGCGCGGCGTGGGATGCGAGGCATCCGCAGTATCCGCTCGCCGAGCAAGACTTCGTGCTCACGCTGCCGGCGTCGTTCGATGAAGTCGCGCGCGAGCTGACGGTGCAAGCGGCTGCCGCGGCAGGGCTGCCGCGCGTCGTGCTGATCGAAGAACCGCAAGCTGCGTTCTACGCTTGGATTCATAAGCACGCCGACAACTGGGAGCAATTCGTCTCGCCGGGTCAAAAGATTCTCGTCTGCGACATCGGCGGCGGCACGACCGACTTTACGTTGATCCGCGTGCGTCGCGGCGAGCAGGATCGCGTGCATTTTCATCGCGTGGCTGTCGGCGATCACTTGATTCTCGGCGGCGACAATCAGGACTTGGCCCTGGCGCATCATTTGGAACAACGTCTGTCGCCGGGCAGCAAACTCGAACCCCGACAATGGGACTTGCTGGTCCGCGCCTGCCGACGTGTGAAAGAAACGTTGCTGGCAGACGACGCGCCGGAGCGGATGACGGTCAACATTGCCTCGGTCGGCTCGCGTCTGTTTGGTGGATTGCAAACGGAAGTCACCCGCGACGAAGTGCAACAATTGATCGTCGAAGGTTTCTTGCCGCGGGTGGCGCTCTCCGATCGACCGGCGACACGGCGCAGCGGCTTTCAAGAGTTTGGACTGCCCTATGCCAACGACGCGGCGATGACCCGCTACTTGGCGGCGTTTCTTTCGGCGCATCGAAATGTGACGATCGGCGATGAAATTTTACCGACCGATCACGACCCCGCGCGGCCCGACATTGTGCTGTTCAACGGGGGGCTGTTTGCTTCGCCGGTACTGCGCGATCGGTTATTGGAAGTGCTGAGCAGTTGGTTTAGTGATCCGACGAAGCCGAGCCAACCCGATTGGCGACCGCTGGTACTCGAACACGATCGGCTGGACTTGGCCGTGGCGCGCGGTGCGGCTTACTACGGCATGGTGCGACGCGGAGCGGGCGTACGCATTGCGGCGGACTTGGCGCGAACGTATTACATCGGAGTCGAGCGTGATTTAGCCCCCGGTGAATACACAGGGGGACATACCGACGACGCCGAACCCGCAAACGGCGAAACAAGCGCCGGCTTTACACAAAACGACGGCTTTACACAAAACGCTACCGAACAACACACCGCGCTCTGTCTCGTGCCAGCCAGCGCCGAGCCGGGCCAAGAGATCGATCTGAGTAACCGCGAGTTTCAACTGCGCATCGCCGAGCCGGTCGAGTTTCCGCTGTATATCTCTAGTACACGCTTGACCGACAAGCCGGGCGAGCTCGTCGCGGTCGATCGCGAGCGCATGACGTCATTGCCGCCGATCCGCACGGTGCTGAAGTCGCGCGGCAAAGCCGAGCCGTCGGCGACGGGTACCATCAACACCGTGCCCGTTCGATTGCATGCCCGCCTTACCGAAATCGGCACGCTCGACTTGTGGTGCAGCGAGCAGCACGGCCCGCGCACATGGCGCATGCAGTTCGACATTCGCAGCGCCACGCAGACGGATGTCGATTCGCACACCGGCGCCGGCGAACTGCAAGGCTATGTCGACGAAACAACTTGGAGCGAAGTTCGCGCACTGATCGACTCGGCGTTCGGGCCCGCAACAACCGACAAGCCCGACACGCTGATGAAGCAACTGGCGCGCACGCTCGCCAGCAGCAAACAAGATTGGCCGATGTCGCTGTTACGACGCATTTGGGAAGCTTTGCTCGACAACGAGCCAGGTCGCCGTCGGTCGCCCAACCACGAGGCGCGCTGGCTGAACCTGCTGGGATTTGCATTGCGACCGGGTTACGGACTGGCATTGGACGATTGGCGCGTGGCTGAAACTTGGCGTGCGCTGCACGGCAAGCTGGTTCATTCGGCAGCCCTTTGTCAAAACGAATGGTGGATCCTCTGGCGGCGTGTGGCCGGCGGATTGTCGGCCGGACAGCAACGGGCACTCGCCGATCCGCTGCTCGCACCGATCCGCGGGCTGCATAAGCGGCTGACGACAGGCAAAGGAGGCGCGGGCGATTTGAGCTTCGGCACGAAAGAATCGATCGAAGTCTGGCGCTTGCTCGGCTCGCTCGAACTGATCAATGCTCCGACTAAAATCGAACTCGGTCGTATGCTGCTCGATTTGCTGCCCAAGCCCAAGATGGTGCCGGTTCGGCCGGCGATCCTTTGGACGTTGGGCCGATTGGGTGCCCGCGTGCCTGTGTATGGTCCGTTGAATGTCGTAGTGGGCAACGAAGTTGCCAACGAATGGGTTCGGCGTCTGCTGGAGTTATCGCAGCAGGAACCGCTGGAGTCGTGGGCCGTCATGCAATTGGCGCGTCGCACGGACGATCGTTACCGCGATATTTCCGAACGGCAACGAACCAAGGTCTTGGATTGGTTAACGGCGTTGGGCGCGGCCGAATCGTTGGTACGATTAGTGCGCGACGGCGGGCAGTTGGATGCCGAGCAGCAGACGCGGGCATTCGGCGAAGCGCTGCCGCGCGGTTTGCGAATTATGTGAACACGAAACCGGATTTGGGAAATCGAAAATCGGAATGGGTCCGTTGCCAGTTGTCCGTGGTCCGTTGTTAACTTATCTCACGCCGGGTGCCATGCCCACGGCTTTGCGTGGGCATGAAAATAGTCGATGATATCGCAATCGGTTGGTCAACGGCAACGCAACTAAATGAAGTAGTACGTTTTCCTCAGGATACCCAGCATGCCCACTCAGGGCAGTGGGCATGGCACCCAGCGATCAATTGACTCGCATTGGTTCCGGC